>JAFGQO010000074.1 GCA_016935615.1 Bacteroidales bacterium | reverse complement strand
AATTATTTAGGATGTATAGATTTGCAGTGTTTTAATGAAAATCCTTAATTGACAGACAGATCATGATAATGAAGAAATGGATCACGGGAATTTGCGCAATTGCTTTTTTATGCGTATTTGTGCTTATTCAGTCATGCAACAGAAAGAATAATTTTAGTATTAAAGTGACTTTTGAACAGTTGGATCCTACACCACTGAGACTATATTTGTTAACAGAGTCGGATGCAATACTTGTAGATTCTGTTCATCTGAAAGAAAAGCCAAGAGCCAGACTCGAGGGCAAGGTGGAATACGCATCAATTTATCTTTTAAAATTTTTTAATGATCAGGCTATTTATCTTGTGATTCACCCCGATGACAAAATTTCAATTGAGGTGAATAACTCGACAGACAAAATTACCTATTATGTGAAAGGATCTCCTGATTCAAGGCTCATCAAAGAGCTTACTGACAAACAAAACATTGTATTAAAGACGATAGATCAGTTAAGTATGGCATGGGAAACTAGCAGAAGTGACAGTTTAATGCTAAAACTAATTGACAGCAGCTATTCAGCTCTTTTGAAGGAATACCGGGAATATACGAGGAATTTCATTACTTCAAATCCGAATTCGTTGGCAACAATTCTTGCTCTTTATCAGAATTTCGGAAGAAAGTCGCAACCTTTATTCGACAAATATGATGATTTGGATGTATTTGATTTTGTTGATTCCAGTCTTTCCATATTATATCCCAATACCGAGGCAGTGAAAGCTTTGAACCTTGAAGTAACTGAAACAAAAGAACAAATCAGGCACAAACAACTCATTGAGAAGCGGGTTGTTGAAGGCATCTTATTGCCTGAGTTGGAAGCAACTTCACTGGCAGGAGATACCATAAAAATTGATCATGAGATGAATATGCATGTTTTACTATTGTTCTGGGCAACATGGAATGCATTCTCTGTAGAGGAATTGCTTTCTGTTAATTCTTTCGTTAAGGGAAAGAAAATGGATGATATTCAAATTGTCACACTGTCTATTGATTCATCCGAAGAAGTTTTAAAGAAATTCATCAGGGAAAATTCCGTGATGCTTCCTGTTATTTGTGATTTCAATTATTGGGATTCTCAATATACGGAGAAATATGCTGTGAGACGAATTCCTTCAACCATATTAACAAATAAAGCGGGTGTAATTATAGCAAAAGATCTGTTTTCTAACGAGCTGATTGCTAAACTTAAAGGCATTGAAGAATGAAGATAAATAATCGTTTGTTTTTGTTATTTATAATCAGTGTGCTTGCTTGCTCAAAACAAGAAAGAACGATCCTTTCAGGAAGAATAAAACATGCTGAGGGAGTAACAACTTTTCTCGAAGAATTAAGAATCACGTCTTCACGTACAATTGATTCTGCTGAGATTGATGGGAAAGGTAACTTCAGGTTTAGAATCTCATTAAACCAACCGGGGTATTATCAATTGAATTTTAGCGATGGAAAATCGCTAACTTTGTTACTTTCACCGGGAGAAAAATTGAAATTAAAGGCCGATTTTGATAATTTCTATCAGGGAAAAAACATTGAAGGTTCTGAGAATTCTGCACGTGTAAATGAATTGCACGATACTCTCCGGTCTGTGATCTCACAACTCACTGCGATAAGAAAAGAATACAAGGAACTTAATGATTCGGATAAAACCTATAGTAAAAAGCGTGATAGCTTAGAAACCTTATTTGCACAAATTCAGAATAATCATCATAAATATTCAATACAATTCATTTTGGAAGATATTGCTTCTCTGGCAAATATTGCAGCTTTATACCAGGAATATTCTCCAGGCGAATATGTATTCAAATCACAACATGACATACAATTTTTTAAACTTGTTTCCGATACACTTTTCAAATACTACCCGAAGGTCAGACAGGTAAAAATTCTGAAAGACAATTACCAGGCAATGATGACAGCCTATCAAAAAGAGAAACTCCTTCAACAGGTGGATGCAGTTGAAATGGATATACCGGATCTGCTTCTTCCTGATACGGAAGGCAGAATAAGATCTTTGTCCTCTTTGAAAGGAAAGATTGTGCTGCTTACATTTTGGTCGGTGAATCAACAGGAAAGCATTGCAAATGTTGTTGAATTAAAAAAGGCATATAAGAAATATCACAACAAAGGATTTGAGGTTTACCAGGTATCTGTTGATAAAGCAAAACCTGCATGGTTGAATGCTCTGAAATTTGAAGAAATTCAATGGGTGAGTGTTATTGATACGGCATTTCCTTCTTCAGCCACACGCACTCTTTTCAATGTAAATAATCTGCCTTTGAACTACCTGATCAATAGTGATCAATCTGAAATCATTGCCAAAAACATTTCTCCGGAAGCTTTAAACAGAACATTGTCAAACCTGATTGATAAATAATTTCCTGTGAACAAAGACAAAATATATTTTATTTCTGATCTTCATTTGGGTTTGCATCCCGAGTGCAAAAGCCGTGAAAGAGAAAAGCTGGCCGGAAACTGGCTTGAGGAAATAAAACCTCATGCCAGAGAACTGTATTTGCTGGGTGATGTTTTTGATTTCTGGCATGAATATAAACATGTTGTTCCCAGAGGCTTTACACGTTTTTTGGGAAAACTTGCCGAGCTGGCTGACAATGGAACGAAATTGTATTTTTTTTCAGGGAATCATGATGTCTGGACCTATGGATATTTTCAAACTGAATTGGGAGCAGAAATACATCACAAACCCCTGATTCGGGAATTTTACGGAAAGAAGTATTTTCTGGCCCATGGTGACGGAATTGGGAAAGGTGAGTTAGGGTATAAATTATTGATCAGGATATTCAGGAATAAAATTTTACAGTGGTTATTTGCAAGGCTTCACCCGAATTTTGCATTGTGGCTGGGCAAAACATGGTCGAAACACAGCAGGTATGCAAAGGGTATTGTAGCTGAAGAATTTGCCGGAGAGGAAGGAGAATTGCAAATTCAGTTTGCAAAAAAAGCCCTGAAAAAGGAGCATTTTGATTTTTTCATTTTCGGACACAGGCATATCCCGTATGACATTAAACTTGGAGAAAAGGCAAGGGTAATAAATCTTGGCGACTGGATCTATAGTTTTACTTATGGTGAACTGGATGAAAAGGGATTTGTTCTCAGACAATATCAGGGCGACGGAGCAAATATTATTTATGAGAATTATTCATTGGACTAATCTAATCCTGTTTTTCATAACATGTTAAAGGAAGTTTTACTCATTGGTTTGGGAGGATTTATCGGCAGTGTTGCTCGATATTATGTTTCAAAAATGAATCTGTCTGTTGATCTGTTCTCAATTCCTTTTGGAACATTGCTGGTGAATGTACTGGGGAGCCTGATCCTTGGATTT
>JAFGQO010000009.1 GCA_016935615.1 Bacteroidales bacterium | reverse complement strand
GTTTCTTCGGGTTTTGGAGTCTTCGTGGCTGAAATAGTATGATTAAAAAATGCCACAAAGTCACCAAAACACAAAGAACTCACTAAATAACTTTTTTAAATAATTGATACTTAAGGTTTTTATTTCGAGCTTACGTTAAAATACTATTTTAAAACACAGAAAACGAATTGTTCCTGCTTAAAGTGGCAGAAGTAAATTATCCGCGTTTTTTATTTTACTTGAGATATTTTTTATAACTGATTTGGATCATATCTTTGTTGAACTGAATCCAATCCGATTGATTATGAAATATATCAGGATCGTTTTTCTTGTGGTTTTGTTTTTTGTCGCATGTCATTCACTGAAAAAAAATCAGACTGTAAATCACAGTGAAGATTTCAATCAGTTTTATTATCGGTTCCATACTGACAGTATTTACCAGCTTGAAAGGATAAAATTTCCCCTTGAGGGAAGAAGATACGATAATGATGAAGAAATACGATGGAGCAGGAAAAACTGGCAACAACTAAAGTATACTGTTTATGAGGTTGATACAAATCAATATAAAGTAGAGTTTGATGCAACTGATACACTTGTATTTGAACGTATCTACATCCCAAATTCAGGATTCGATTTTCAATGCAAATACAAATTGATTGACGGGAGGTGGTTTCTTGTATATTGCATGGATCAGAATCTTTAACCTTAAAATGGAAAATTTATATTTATAATATGCTGAATAAAATCAAAGAATCGGTTGATTTTCTTATCTCCAGAGGAATAAAATCCCCGGAAATCGGAATAGTACTGGGCACAGGTCTTGGCAAACTGGTTGATGAAATCAAAAGCAATGTTAGTATTGATTATTCCGATATACCTCATTTCCCTGTATCAACAGTTGAATTTCATAAGGGGAAGCTGATATACGGCGACCTTGAAAATAAAAAAATTCTTGCCATGCAGGGACGTTTTCATTACTATGAAGGATACAGCATGGAGCAAATCACATTTCCAATACGAGTGATGCAGTTTCTTGGAATAAAGTACCTTCTTCTTTCCAATGCAGCGGGAGCTCTGAATCTGGATTTCAAAAAAGGATCTCTGATGCTGATCGATGATCATATTAATTTTCTTCCTGATAACCCTTTGCGCGGATTGAATTATGAAGAAATGGGGCCAAGGTTTCCCGATATGAGCAGGCCTTATTCATCAGAACTGGGAGAAAAATTTGAGGAAATGGCGAAGATGAAAGATATTACCCTTCATAAGGGAATATATGTTGCTGTGATGGGGCCCAATTTTGAAACCAGGGCTGAATACAGGATGTTCAGAGGTTTTGCGGATGCAGTAGGTATGTCTACTGTTCCCGAAGTGATCGTTGCAAATCATATGAATCTTCCCTGTGCGGCAATTTCCGTGCTTACGGACGAGTGTGATCCTGATACTCTTGAACCAACAGATATAAATGAGATCCTTGCTAAAGCAGCTATCGCTGAACAAGATCTGATTCAGTTATTTAAAGGAGTTGTTGCTGAGATATGATCTTTTCATTAACCTATGCTGATTAACTATGTGGATTGGGGCCTTCCTGAACATGTTTTATGCTTTCTTGTTAAACCTGTCAGTTAAAAATACTGACCCCATCCGAATACCCAACCACCGCTTGTGATATTTTGTAAATCCATGCCATAATCGATACTTAATATGGCATTGTAAGCTTTCTTGAAAATGAACCTTACGCCAATTCCTCCAAAAATATATACTCTGTTGTGTTTCGGTGAATCATACGAAAGTGATCCATGATTCAGCAAAGTCCCTGTATCTGAAAAAAACACTGACTGTATTCCGCCAAAATGATTTTCAAATACTGTCTGACGATATTCAAGGTTGATCAAACCAATTGTATTTCCTTTAAAAGCTCTGTAACCAATGCCTCTGAAGTTGTAATAGCTATCGGCAATAAACGGTGAAAAAACAACATATTCTTCATTCGAGATACCCGCCAAAATACGTAATGCAAGGTTGCCTTTTTCACCCAGTCTTCCATATATGCGTAATTCATCATAAAACAGGAGTACATTTTTATTGGACGCCTGGAGGGTAAAAACAGTTTCAGCGTACAGATTGTTTTTCCAGCCATGAATATAAAAGTGTCTGATATCAAGTTTCTGAAATTCCCACCTTAAGAACAGCACAACGGAACGACGAAAATCAATGCTTATATTCTCAGTATATTCTTCATCATCAATGATATATTTTGCTGATCGGTACCTGAAGGATGTTCCGAAAAAAAGATCGTTTTCAAAGCATAATTCATATTTGCCTGCAGCACTGATGTCGGTGTATTGATGTTTAACAACAGTATCAGCATTAAAATATTCAGTGGCAGGAAGGTTTTTTATCTGCAATTCAAATCCCCATTTGCTTCCTCGGATGTATTGATTTCGAAAAATTAGATGAACCGTATGGTCTTTATTGTATCGGTAAAATCCATAAACGTACATGCCTCTGCCCGCAAGATTAGATTCCATTGCACCAACGCCAATCCAGAAATTATCATTCGTAATGCCAAAATCACCAACAGGGAAAATAGTCATCCTTTCAGCCACTTTATACTCAACAACAATTCCTGAATCAAGATGAGTCGTATCGATTTTTACATCCATTACGGGGGGCAAAGTCCTGAGCCTTCGCAGGTCGTTATTTATTTTCAGGCTATCGTATTGATCCCCGGAGCTTGTATAAATAAATCTTTGTAAAAAGGACGATTTTGTTTTTGTATTACCACTGATGCTGATCGAGTAAATATCTTTTTCTTCCTGTCCTGATGCCGGAATAACAAAAATTAAAGACAAGTAAAATCCGATGAATACATTCCAGTGAATGTTTTGCATGTATTTAGTTAGTAGTTTCAATACAGTTGTATACGAAAAAAACAGCCGTAAGTATAGGCCTTTTTAGGTATAAAGTCAGGAAGGGTCTATTATTTTCTCTCCTTCTGAAAAGCTTTTTTCTTCTAAAAGATCTCCTTCTTCATCATAAAGTCTCCAGATCCCTTCCTGCAAATCGTTTTTGTATTTTCCTCTGATGCGCACTGATCCGTCGGGGTACATTTCTTTGTAAGTACCATGCTTAAGGCCATGTTTTAGTTCCACACTAAACCTGAGATTTCCGTTTTCGTATAGCTCTTCTGAGTTCTTGGCATCCAGATCGTGAATTACAATGTCCGGATCGTACCATTCCGCTTCATTTTCTGTGCTTTGATCGTTTTGTTCTGTAATCGTGAACAGAGATAAGAACGAGTCACTATCAAAATTTTCCACGGAATAGTCTTCTATTGTTTCATTGTATTTTGTTTTCATCAGAAAATGCAGAAGGTCTCCTTTCCGGTCAATTTGTATTCCTGCTTTGGAAAAACTTGTTATATAGGGTTTGTTTTTGCTTAATTTCTGCCAGTTTTCAACACTTACGAATTGGCGAATATTACTGTAAAGAACAGGTATATCAAGGTATGTATAGGCACTTTGTTTTTTGTCGAATTGCTTTGTGAAATTGTAAAAATCAACTGAATTGGCAAGAGTTTTACCACTTTGGTAATCGTCAATGATATTTTTTATTGTTTGGGGGTGATTGCTGAATATTACGTATTCGTTGATTATTGTATAATAGGGTTTTTCAATTTTTCCCAGCATTTTTCCAAACAGGGCTTTAAAAAGACCCGGAAAGGAGATGTAATTGATCAGGTAATTGTTGTAAGCAACTTCCCTGACTTTTACAGGAGAATTTCTTTTTATCTGCTTTTCAATATAATCCAGATTGGTTCCGGGATCTTTTTTATTTTTGGCTTTGATAATCGCTGCAAATTCATTATCGCGCCCCAGGTTTGAAGGTTTTGTCTGCAGAAGCACTATTTCGTCATCAATCCAGCTCAGAAAATTATTCTCAAAACTGATTTTCAATTTTTTTTCTATTTTTTGAAGGGTATGGACATAGTTTTCCTTTTCCTGTTTGTTTAAATCGTTCAAATATTTTTTGTAGTATTCAGATGCATTGTCGAAACTAAGTTTAACCATCGAGGCTACACGAGAGGGAATTATTTCGGCACTTTTTATGGGGCCGCTTCCTGCATTTAAAACGGATGTGAAAAATGAAGAAACCGAATCTTTAACAGCTGTATATCCTTCAAGACTGATCAGGCCTTCTTCAGTGACATTAAAAGAAAATGCAGAATAGGTGAGTTCGGTTTTAAGTTTATCGATAGTTTTGATTGATTTTCCAAGCGTTGTTCCAAGAAATTCGGGGAAATAGCTGTAATTGACATATACATTGAACAACCCTTTACCTGAAATGCGTTTTGATACATCAATGAAAGACAGATCACGGCCAAGTGTCATTTTATCAATTTCCTGAATTGAAGCCTCAACAATCTTATAGTTTCTCGATAGTATGATTTTATCATTTATCAGACAAAAAATGTACATTTCACCTGATTTAATATCCAGCAGTTCAAGTATGTCAGTATCATTGAACCGGCGTTTTGTAATTCGGAAATCATCTCCCAATGCAGAAGTAAGAACTTTTTCAGGATTTCTGAGGCGTGCAGCTCTTCCAATATTCAAAACAAACAGATAATCATATTTGCCGGGGGAAAACTCATGGACACTTACCAAAATCCTTCTTTTACTAACGATCTTTAACAGCAATTTTTTCTCATTCAGTAATGAATCAACATGTTGTATTTTTTTATTCAGATCGGCAAGGTAATTGATCTGACTGGCTGTGTTCCAGGCATCACTGTGGATGATTTTGTCCCATGCGTCGAAAATGGATTCTGATTCAATAATGAGTACTGCATCAGGGGGCACGAGGTAGATCGATTGAAAAGAAGATTTACCTGAGAAAAAATACCTTCCTGAAAAATATACTATAACAGCAATGACAGCAAGTACTCCGATTACCCTGATTAGTTTTTTCATGATTTATCGGTTCATTTATTTTTTTAATTCTTCAAAGAATAAACGATGCACATAACTATTTTTGTCTGTTCAGAACTATATTTTCTTTAAAACCACAAGATAATCATAATGATTGCCTGTTGCAAGAAGGGAGGCGTCGAAATTGTTTTTTCGTGCATGACAGGCAAGAGTTTTGTAATCAATAAACAACCATTCAAATGGTTCACCTTTGATTTCTTTATACTGCATTCTGTAAATCAATTCTCCATAGTAATTGCTGTTAAGATTGATCAATTTGCTGCCGTCTTTTTCATGATAGAGGTAATCAATATCTGAAGAATCCAATATAACTTTTCCTCCCGGATTAAGGATTTGATGAACCTGTTTAAAAAAGTGTTTTAACCGTTTCACACGGCCCGCAATGCCAATACCATTCATTAGTAGTATTATTGTGTCAAAAGTATTGCCTGAATAGGAATACAAATCACATGCAACAACCTGTTTAATTCCTCTTTTTGACATGATTTCACAACAAAGATCTGATATTTCAAGTGCAGTAACATCAAAACCATGCTCCTGAAGGTAGAGAGAATGACAACCTGCGGCAGAACCTACATCAAGTATTTTGCCATTGCATTCGGAAAGTGCAATCTTTTCCAGATAAGGCATATTATTGAATGTTCTGAAAAAATAGGAAGAAGGGATTGTATCATCTTCAGCAATGTTTGACTCGATAAGAATGTGGGAGGCAACACCGGTTTTGTAAAAGTCTTTGACAGCATTGCCCAAAGGATCGTTACCAGGATACAATGTTTTCATTGTTGCTGTCAGGTATCAATTATTGCACAGGCTCTTATCGGTGAACTGTCGCCTTTTGACAGTTTCAGAGGGAAACATGAAAAAATAAATCGTATATCAATTAGTTGTTCAAGATCTTTCAAATTTTCAATGAGTATCAGACCTTTTTTAAGAAGAATTTTGTGATTTGTTAATTGTGGGTTATTTATATTATCGAATGATACGGAATCTATACCAATACCTTTTATAGGCAATTTACTGAGAAATTTAGCGGTTGAAGTATTCAGAACAGGAAAATCCGTAAAATATTCATTTTTACCCCAAAATTTAGCCCATCCTGTATATAAAAGAAGAAAATCAGGCAAACTGGTTTCCAGGAGAATTTTTTTAAGAGGTTCAATATAGATCACTGGAGATCGTGAGCAGTCAATGACAATTGCTGTTCCGTAAAACTGATCCAGATTATACTGGTCTATTGTTTTTCCCGTAGTATAAATATGTGCCTCTGCATCAATGTGTGTCCCGGTGTGAGTCGTTAATTTCATGATCATTTCCCTGTAACCATCTTGCTCAATGGAGGCAATTGTCTTGAATTCAGGAGACGGTGTATCAGGATAGACCATCATGTTTTCCTCAATGGTATAACTAAGCTCTATGAATTCAGGCATTCTAAACCGGGATCATTAACTTGTGAAAAGAAAACATTGACATGCATATGAAAAAATGATGAGTTGAACGAATTCATCTAATCGTCATCTTCATCGCTATCATCATCGGCAATCTGCAAATTTTCAAGGCTTTCGAATTCATCGTTTGTGCCTTCCTCATTGTCTATGTCGTCATCATCTGCAGGAAGAGTAGTTTTAGGCATTTTTATCAGATAATAAGCGTCATCTGTTTCAAGAGGCAGTCCGGATACGAGATTGCCATCCGGCATCTGAAAGGTTATTAAATTATCTTCATACCCGTCAGGGTATTTCTCTCTTATTAGCAAAAGAATTTCGTCTGGCAACTGATCGAATTTCTTTATTATTCTTTTTTTCCCCACGATAATAAAATAAAAGAAAAATACGTGTTTAAGTTATGGATTTATCTCCCTGTTAGTTCATTGTGCCAAATGTATATAAATTTTTTTTTCAAAAACCAGCTCTCCGGAGTAAAAAAATCAATCAGGGGACAGGTTGTAATATTAAGTTACTAATTATTAAGCATTTTCACATATTAATTTTTCTGAGCGTAATCATTATTTAATATAGGATAAACATAAGGCAATACCAGAAGAAATACTATAAAAATCAGAATGGCCATGATATGTCCAAAAATAACTCCTGCAAGAAGAAAGGGAATTGTTAGTACCAGATATTCAATAAAAATAACTGTATGAACAAACAGGCCTGTTTTTTTCAGCAAAATAAGATCCTTTCTGTTGTGTTGAATAGCTATTATTAAAATCGTCGGGAATAACAAATAAATCAATGGATTCTTTGTGCAAATCAGAATAAGAGATAACAGGAAAAGAATAGCGATTGCAAGCAATCGCAGTTTTTGATTCAAGCGTGAATGTTTGATAAGAAATTTAATCTGTTGTAACCTTATAAAGGCCAGGGTTTTCATTATAATTCGTTTTTAGAGATAACGTAATTATTCCTCTTTTCATATATTTTAAATATGATCATTTGTTACTTTATACATATCGTGAACCTGTTGAATACCTGGCGAAAATCATGAAAACAGGGATTTTACTATTCTTGTTTAGTAGAATATTGTATTGTAAGGTATTCTCTTTTTTATATATTTGCATCGCTTTTTAATTTTTATACAGAAATTACAAAATGAACATGAATTTTATCTTTTTCAATTCATAAATAAAATAAACTAAGCTTTAAGCGAACTCAATTAATCATGCCGTGCCATAGGGGGTTAAACCGGCTGGCAAAGAAGTCGATAAAATTCACCGAGAGTTCCATAAGATCGTTGAAGATAAATATAATACTTATGAAACCTGCCGACAGATGTACAAATATTGAAGAAGTAAGGCATGCCATTGATGCTATTGATGAAGAAGTGATACAACTATTGGGCAGGCGATTACAATATGTTAAGGAAATTATCAAATTCAAAGAACCAACAGAAGAAAGTGTAGTGGCGCAGAAAAGGTTTGATTCTGTAATTGAATCCAGACGTGAATTAGCGTATAAGAATGGCCTTGATCAGGATTTGATTGAACGAATTTATCGCGAGTTATTAAATTTTTTTATTGCAGAAGAAATGAAATTGATAAGGGGAAAGTAGATCATTTAACTAATTACAAATTATGTTTAGAAAAGAAATAAAAGTACTTGATTGTACTATACGAGATGGCGGATTAATGAATAATTGGCATTTTACAGACGATTATGTAAAAACAGTGTATGATGCATGTGTGGAATCGGGCATTGATTACATGGAAATCGGATACAAAAGCAGTGAAAAATCATATTCAAGGAAAGAAGTAGGTTCCTGGAAATTTTGTGATGAAAAAGCTTTAAAAGCCATTGTCGGAGATAACAATACTTCTCTAAAATTGTCTGCCATGGTAGATATAGGCAGAATAGAGCCGGAAGATATTTCTCCGGCTTCAGATAGTGTGCTGGATATGATTCGTGTAGCTGCATATGTACACCAGATAGACAAGGCGATATGGCTTGCAGAACATTGCATAGAAAAAGGATATGAAACCACTATCAATCTTATGGCAGTATCCAATGTTATGGAACGAGATCTCGAAGAAGCCCTGGAAGATGTTGCCAAATCAAAATTAGCTATATTTTACCTGGTAGACAGCTTCGGTAGTTTGTATTGTGAACAAGTTGAAATGCTGATCAAAAAATACCAGGAATATTTGCCGGACAGGACCATTGGTGTCCATATGCATAACAATATGCAACTTGCTTTTTCAAATACTGTAACAGGGATTATCCATAATGCCAATATGCTTGATGCTACATTTTTGGGCATCGGCAGAGGAGCGGGCAATTGTCCTCTGGAAATACTATTATCTTTCCTGAAAAATCCAAAATATAAAATCAGGCCTATTCTTAAAGTCATTCAGGAACATATGATAAAAATGCAAAAGGAAATTGAATGGGGCTATCATATTCCCTATCTTATTACCGGCGCTATGAATCAGCACCCTCGCAGTGCTATGAAATGGATGAACGGTGAAGAAAAAGATGATTTCGTTGCTTTTTTCAATCATATGAATGAAAAAACAGACTTGTAGTATTGTTTTATATACTGGATTCAATTAAAGACCGGAGAAGTGTTTTCTCGGAAAAACTGTTCCCATTCATTTGCTGTATCAAAATAAACCCCTCCGATAAGCAGATAATAGGAAAACTCGTTCTTCTGAAACCGGAACAAATTGCCGGCAGGTTGATTATCAGTCATCCACAAATACAATTCGGTCTTTTCATTGAACTGATCATTTTCAACAGGTATAAATTTTGCATTGATCAGAGGACTGATTTTCATCAATGAGTTTTCTGCTTTATATTTTTTTCCGGCTTCTTCTTCGCTGGCAGATATATTGATAATGTTAGAGATATAAAGATACGTGGAATCTTTGGCAATACCTTTAAATGTATATTTTAGTTCTGTCGAGTTGTCAAAATAACTTGTTTTTGAATATTCGCCCCGGTTAAATTCTGAAAACTCAATTCCATAGTTCTTGAAAACGTTTTCATTCATAAGCAATAACTTTTCAGAAGGTGAAATGCTAACTTTTATACATGCGATCATCAGAAAAACCGGTATAAAAAGCGAAATTGTTAACTGTTTAAACATAGCAATAAGGAATACTTTTATCGGTTTAATTTATTAGCTTATTTGGTCAGTGGAATTGTAAAATAGAAAGTTGTTCCTTTATCAGGTGTGCTTTCGACCCAAATTTTCCCATGATGTGTATCAATGAAGTCTTTGCAAAGGATAAGCCCCAGACCTGTACCTTGTTCTCCTCCTGTTCCTTTTGTGGATTTACTTTTATCCAATTGGAAAATAGTGTCCAGATTCTTTTTACTCATACCTATTCCCTGGTCTTTGATTGTAAATAAAGCAAACTCTGGATCATAAAGTTCAGCCGACAGGATTACTTTATCATTTTTCTTACTAAACTTAACAGCGTTGAATAGTAAATTTCTTAAAATGACACTTAACATGTTGGTATCTGCCTGAACCTTTAAATCTTTTTCATGTACCTGTGTTTTTATTGAGATTTGCTTTTTCTTTGCAAAATCTAAAATTCCGGGCATGACCATGTCGAATATTTCTGTAACTTTTATCGGAAACGGATCAAAATTGATATTTCCACTTTGATTGCGTGACCACTGCAACAGATTTTCAAGCAAAACATACGCACTATCTGATGATTCCTTTAACAGGGTGAGGAAGTATAACTTTTTCTTGTCATCCCACTGATCAAATTTCATAATTAACAACTCAGTATAGCCGATAATTACACTAAATGGATTCTTTAAATCATGTGCGATAACTGAAAACAATTTGTCTTTTGTTTTATTCAGAGTTGATAGTTCATCTCTTTGTTCTGCCAGCTTTTCGGATTGTTCTTCAATACGTTGTTGTCTTTCTAACAGCAATTCATTCAATCTTTTCAGGTCATCTGCAGTTTTTCTTAATAGTTTGGTTTTGTTAGTGATTTCAATTGTTCTCTGGCCCACCAGTTTTTCAAGTTTTTCACGTTGCATTTTTTCCCGGTTCGTTCTTGCTCTGAAAATCCATGAAGCCGATACAATAAGAAAAAGAACAATTAAAATTTTAAACCATAAGGTTTGATAGAAAGGAGGAATGACAGCGACAGTAATTTCTAAAGGAGATTCTGTCCATGTTCCGTCGCTGTTAGTTGCTTTTACCATAAACGTATAAATTCCACCATCGAGATTGGTATATTTTGCCGAACGATTGTCTGCATTGGTATGAATCCATTCTTCATCATATCCCTTTAAGAGATATTTATATTGTATTTTATGCGGTGCAGCAAAGTGCAGAGCAGCAAATTCAAAAGTAACATCCCTTTGTGCCGGTTTTAATTCAATTCTTGAAAGCTGGCTTATAGGAATATTCATTGTAGTGTCTTTTACTTTGTCGGAATAGAAATCAACAGGGCGATTGTTGATTTTTAATGAGGTAAGGACAACTTTACAACGACTTGTATCATCTACAATTTTTTCCGGATCGAAAATAATGAAGCCATTATTAGTTCCCATATATATTCTGTTATCAGAAAGCCTGCTTTCGGATTTATCATCGAAATGATCAGTTGGAAGACCATCACGTTCATCATAGTTACGAAATTTTTCAGTTTCGATATTGAAACGGGATAATCCTTTTTCGCTGCTGATCCAAATATTATCGTATGAGTCAATAACAATACCATATATAAAACTATGGCTTAATCCATCTTTAACAGTATAACGTTTGAAATTTCCATTGTTAATGTTAAAAGAGAATAAACCATTTCCTATTGTTCCCATCCAGAGTTTTCCTTTTGAGTCAAAATCCAGTGTTTTAACAGTTCCCGGGTAAAAAACGCGTGTAAAATGGTCTTCATCGTAATTGTACTTATCAATTCCTCCCACACCACCTATCCAAAGATTTGAGTCAGCATCGTGAAAAATTATCCATTGCTGGTTGCCTGAAATACTATTCTCAATGGTATCATTTCTCAGATACAATGTATATTTCAATTTTTCAGCTTTTTTGTTTTTCCATTCTGCTTCATCAATTCTAAGTAATCCTTTGGTAAAAAGTGCGATCCACAAATTATTCTTATGGTCAAATTCAATGGAATAGATCGAATGATCTTTGAGGTTATCTACGAGTATATAGGTTCCAACCTTGTTAAAATACTCATCATATTGATACAATTTTCTTAATGAACTCATCCAGACAGAACCATCGGGACCTTGTTTTAAAGTGAGTATTTTGTTTTCTTCATAAGTATTTCCGGGAAGATAGTGTGTATAGGTTCCTGAAGAAAGATCAAATACCACAAAACCATTGTAGGTTCCTGCTATCAGGTTTCCTTTTCCGTCCTCGATCGCATCTGTAAATGAGTTAGCATCACTGCCAAGATTTGCAGATTCAGGAAATGAATATACATCAAATTTTTGGTTGTAAGGAGAATATTTTGATATACCCCGCCCGTAAGTTCCTATAAATACGGTATTGGTCTTATCCACCAGCAGAGAATAAGTTTCATTTGATGCGATGGTTTCGTCGTCTTCGTTATTATGCAGATAGATCTCAGAGCTCTTGTTTTTACAGTCAAATAGAATTAATCCGGATCCGTTAGTAGCAATCAGTAAATTACCATGATTATCCTGAGCGATATCCATTATACGTGCTCTATACATATCAGAATTTTTTGGCAGTATCTCAAAACAGGTAAAGTTTTCATCCTTTGCATGGTACAGACATAAATTAGTTCTGGCATCACCTGCCCATATATTCCCGTTACTATCCTCGTAAATGCAGGATATTTTATTTGATGATAAAGATTTTATGTCATTGCCGGAATGCAAATATGTTGTTATGGTTTCATCTTTCAGGTTCATTTTGCTTAAACCTCCGTCTTCTGTGGCTATCCAGAGAAATTCATCTTTGCTTATTAGAATATCATTAATATGATCTGATTGCAATGATTTCTTATTATTTATATCAGCACGATAATACGTCATCTTTCTTGATGGAAGTTCAAGCTTATTGATTCCTGCAGTCTGTGTTCCAAACCACATATTTCCTTTTTTGTCCTGTTGAATGGCAAGAATTTCTCCTGCACTAAGTGAATTATTTCCTTCGTTAGCCGGAATATGTTCAAATGTTTCGCTTTTTTTATCATAAATATCAACTCCCCAGGTTCCACACCAGATTTTTCCGTCTTTGTCTTCAAAAAGACTGTAAACAACATTTATAAATAAAGAACCTGGGTTGTTATTATCAGCGTAAAAGATATCAAATGAATACCCGTTATAACGGTTTAATCCGAGATATGTTCCTGCCCAGACATAACCTTCTGAATCCTGCATCATACAAAGAACATGACCCTGGGAAAGTCCATCCTTTGCATTTAAGTGCTGAAAACGAATAGGTCTGTTGTGTGCAGCTGCACCACAATTCAGTAAAATCGTGATTAGAAATAACAGTTTTCGCATCATGGTATTCTAAATTTACTAAAATATTTTCTCAGTGAAAAAGCCTGGTATATTATTAAGATGTATTTAGCAGTAGTTAGAATACAGTTTTGGGACCCAATAAGATCTAACGGATATGAATCGGGCTTCTTCAGAGGCTCCAGTCTATTGGAGTCAGATTTTGATTTGAAAGAATATCATTTGCTTTGGAAAAATGCTTGCATCCAAAAAAACCGTTATATGCAGAGAATGGAGAAGGATGAGCCGCTTTAAGCACAAAGTGTTTGTTTGTGTCTATCAGGGTTTCTTTTGCCTGAGCATATCTTCCCCAGAGGAGGAAAACCACTCCTGTTTTATTGTCTGAGATCTTTTGAATTACTGCATTTGTAAAATTTTCCCATCCCTTTCCCTGATGAGATCCTGCCTGGTTAGCTCTGACTGTAAGGGTTGCATTAAGCAATAAAATGCCTTGTTCAGCCCATTTTAAGAGATTGCCATGATCAGGAATTGAAATTCCAAGATCATTTTGTAATTCTTTAAAAATATTCTCAAGCGATGGAGGCGGTTTAATACCCTTAGGTACCGAGAAACATAATCCGTGTGCTTGTCCTTTCCCGTGATAGGGATCCTGTCCCAGGATTACAACTTTTACCCTGTCAAATGGAGTATGATTAAATGCATTGAATATTTGGTTTCCCGGAGGGTATACTTTATATGTCTGTTTTTCTTTTATTAAGAAGTATTTCAAAGTGGCAAAATAGGATGTATTAAACTCATCCATTAAAATTGTTTTCCAGCTGTTTTCAATTTGTGGATTTATAGTTCCCATGATTCAATTTTTTTATGCCGCTGAAAGCGGGAGCGAGGGTAGATGCCCAGCCTCTTGAGGCGGTTTTGATAAAAATCAAATGAAGATACCCCGTCTGTTTGTCGCTTGCGCCATAGCTTCTGCGACGGAGCACGGCGGTGAGCTTCATTCCGAGAGGTTCTGTATAACAAAATACGTAAGGATTGAATATTGCCGGCAACAATTATAATTTCTGTTATTGCAGGAAAGGATAAATACTCAGGAGCTTTATTGCCTGATAGGTTTGTAAAAACAAACAGCAAAAGCAGATGGAAACAAAATCGGTTACACACGATGAGAATTTTGAGAATAAAAATAGAATTTTTTAAGCAGGAGAAATACAGAAAACTTTTTTGGCTTAAATTATAAATGAAATTATTTATAGTGAATAATACGACCAAGGTTCACAAGTTTTTGCAGACAAAAATATGTTCACCTGATTCAGATTTATCCTGTTTGTAATAGAACTGTCAATGTTTTTATATGGATAATTCTCAGACTTTTACTCTCAGTGTAGCGATAAAATTAATTCCGGGTGCTGCAACAGCTGTTGCAAAAGGCTTATAAAAGTTATTAATGATGTTTTCGAGCGCAAATTGTATAGAAATGTTCTTGCTGGCATAATACGTTGATCTCAGGTTTAATGTGTACCACCCAGGGAAACCATAAGGTGTACCCTCTTCTTCATTGTCTTCGCCGGTAAGGGTCATATCTTCAATTCTTTTCCATCCGCTGTAAATAATAAAAAACTCATGTGTGAATCTTTTGACCTCGTAAATAAAATCAGCTTTCCCATATATCGGAGGGATGTGAGCAAGAGGTTCGCTGAGTGTCAGATCACGTCCGAAAGTATAGTTCAATGTACCTTTGAAACTTATGTTGGAATTCAGATCTGAGATCAAATTCAGATTGAATCCGTGAATAATACCTCTGTTGGAATTGTCATTAACAAAGGCTTTTAGCCATTCACCATCGGGGGACATGATGGAATCAGCCCCATTTTGATAGAAAGGGACC
>JAFGQO010000073.1 GCA_016935615.1 Bacteroidales bacterium | reverse complement strand
TAATATTATTCTATCAGATAGTAATTTTTATTATTTTTAATAAGTATCTAATGAGTAGCTATGAGCTATAAAGTCCTTGTGGTTGATGATAACCTGAATAACAGCAGGTTGATAGAAGGAATACTGCGATCGGAGAAAAACAAATACGATGTTTTCTTTGCGGAAGATGGTGTTCAGGGTTTTGAAAAAGCCCGAAAACTTCAACCTGATCTGATATTAATGGATATCAGAATGCCTCAGTTATCGGGTTTGGATGCTTTGAAATTGCTTCAGGAAAACAAAGAACTGAAAGAAATTCCCGTAATATTTATTACAGCCTATAAAACGGATGATAATTTTGCAGAAGCCTTTAAATTCGGCGCTTTTGATTTTATCACAAAGCCTATCGATATCAACGAGCTGAAATCAAGAATAAACAAGGCTTTAAGTATCGGACAAACTCTTCAAAGGATCAGGGCAAAAATCAGCCGGTATGAAGAAGAAAGAAGACTGCTTGAAGAAAGAGCCACCATTACAGAAAATGCGCCTAACTCTTTTATAATTATTGATGCCAAAGGAAATCTTGAATGGGCAAATGACGGTTTTGAGCGACTTCATGAGATCTCTTTTGAAGAATTTAAGAAACAGTTTGGGAAAAACATCTATGAAATAAAGACTTTTAAGGATTTTACACGTGAAGCAAGAAGGTGTTTCCAGACAAAAACGGCATCAAGCGTTGAGACGAGACAGAATCTGCCAAACGGCAAAAAGTGGTTTCAGACTTTTTTCACACCTCAGATGGATACAAATGGTGAAATCTTTAAATTGATCGCCGTTGAATCGGACATCACACCGATTATGGTTAAGGAGGAAGAGCTTTTTAAACAAAATCGCCGCATGTTAGCGATTACTGAAAGACTGGAACAAGCAAATGCTTTATTGGAAAATCAAAAAGAAGAAATTGAGGAACAGAAACGTCTGATTGAAGATGAACAGGAAAAATCAGAGCGATTGCTGTTGAATATTTTACCATTTGAAGTAGCACGCCAGCTAAAGGTGAAAGGAAAGGCAGGAACGCGTTACTACCGGCATGTTACCGTGGTATTTACTGATTTCAAGGATTTTTCAAAAAACACCAAAGAGCTGGAGCCAAAAGATCTTGTTGCAATTCTTGATGAATACTTTGCAAAGTTTGATGAGATTACGGGAAAGCACTATCTGGAAAAAATCAAAACCATTGGTGATGCATATATGTGTGCCGGAGGATTGCCTTTAAGAAACAAATCGAATCCTGTTGATGCTGTTCTTGCAGGTCTCGAAATCATGGATTATATGGGAAGGCTAAAAAACAGCGGTAAGAATGGCATTCCTTGCTGGGATTTGAGAATAGGTATTCACACCGGTCCGGTTGTAGCAGGTGTGGTCGGAAGAAAAAAGTTTGCTTATGATATCTGGAGTGAGACGGTAAATGCTGCAGCCCGCATCGAAGGTTTGGGAGAAATTAACAGAGTAAATATTTCCGAAACCACTTATGAATATGTGCAGGACTATTTTGATTGCACTCACAGGGGCAAAATAGAAGCTAAAAATGTTGGTCAGATAAACATGTATTATGTTGACAGGATCAAACGTGAATATTCTGCAGACGAGAAAGGAATTCTCCCCAACGAAGAATTTATCCGGTTAGTGAACAAACTCTGACGAATTATTTGTGCCCGATCGCCAATCACTTAACCTGTTTAATCGTTTAATTGGTAAATCGTGATCAGTAATCGGTGATCGGTACCCAGCACCCAGTACCCATCAACTAATCATTATTAATTTTTAATTATTAATCCCCTCTGTGCCATTTTCCCGCTTGCGTTACAACCTGACCGGAATCCCCCTTTCTTTCAAATATTGCTTCAATTGAGGAACAGTAATTTCCCTGAAATGGAAAATACTTGCTGCCAGGCCGGCATCTGCCTTACCCATGGTAAACACTTCCGCATAATGTTCCATGTTCCCTGCCCCGCCAGATGCAATGATAGGAATAGAAAGCATCTCTGACATTTTCGCCAGTGCCTCGCAGGCAAATCCGTTTTTTGTGCCGTCATGATTCATCGAAGTGAAAAGAATTTCTCCGGCACCACGATTTTCACACTCTTTGGCCCATGAATACAACTCTTTGTCGGTAGGTATTCGTCCACCATTTATGTATGCAGTCCATTTTCCATCCACCTCTTCCGCATCGATCGCTACAACTACAAACTGGCTTCCGAAATTTTTTGCCATCCGATCGATCAGTTCCGGGTTGCGAATGGCCGCAGAATTGATGGATACTTTATCGGCTCCGGCACTTAAAAGTGCATCAATGTCTTTTAATTCGTTTATTCCACCACCAACAGTAAAAGGAATATTTAGCTTGTGAGCAATCTTTTTCACCAACTCAACAAACGTTTTTCTTTTTTCGTGAGAGGCAGTAATATCCAGGAAGACCAGTTCATCGGCACCCTGTTTTGCATATTCGGCACCCAGCTCAACCGCATCACCAACCTCACGTATATTAACAAAGTTTACTCCTTTTACGGTTTGTCCGTCTCTCACATCCAGGCAGGGTATAATTCGTTTTGCAAGCATCGCTGATATTCATTAATTATGCACGTGCAAATATATACTCCCTGATCCATTTAACCAGAAAAAAAAATGATTCTCTGGATTGTTGACTTTTCCTATACTGATTCATACATTTGATTAGTTTACAAAATCCGTTACCATGAAAAAATATGTCGCTATACATTTTGCCTTACTTCTTCTCATAAATTTTTGTTTTGCCGATGATCCCATTTGGGGTTACCTGGCAAATCCGGGATTCGAGAATCAGTCCATTAAAAGCGTATACTTCTTTTCCGGAAACTGGCGCAATGGAGTGCAATTTTACGATTACAATCCATCCAACAATACGGGATTATACACCTTACATCCCTCTGATGCCCGTCACCTGGGTTGGTCGGAAAGTGTTGCAAACCGTGAATTTGCTCTTCATACCATGATTGATGCAGGAGCAAATCTTATCAATATGTCATACTGGGGATTGCCGGGTACGGATAACTGGGCATATTGGGCACCCATGCAAACTTCTGCCGATTCGCATGATGAATTGTTCGATGCCACACTCGGCAAGAATATCCTGATCGCACCCTATATCGAATCTTTTGCGGCAACAGATGATTACGAAGGATTTATATTTGCCGATGATTTCCCGGGAACGGCTGATGAGCCATCTCCTGTCCTTATTTCATTTATTGAAGACCTGGTCGATCGTTACATCATAAATCCTGCAAATCCTCAATGGCCTGCAAAATGGGCCCGGGTTTATGATAAGAATGATCAGGAACGATACCTTATCTCCATTATTCATGTTGCATCAAACCAGGGATCCGTGACAGATCAAAGCTTTGCTGAAGGATTTGATCATGTTGCAGATGCAATTTATACAGGTACAGGGATACGAATCGGCTTTGCTTTGGATATTTTGCCCCCTGCAAGTAATGCTCCCGGCACATTCAAAGCAACAGCCACAGGTACGGCCGCATACCTTTCAGAGCAATCATCAATTATTGCCATACAATGCTTTATCCCGGAGATCTGGACAGGAATGGATGATGAGAACGATTTAATAAACTGGAAGAATATTTACCATACCGGGTGGATGAGTACCGGAATCCCCTTTATCCATGACATTTCGCCAGGTTACGACGCTCATATTGTATTTCCTTCATCACCGGAATATGGCAACAATGAGCTGTGGCGAAATCTGCAAACCCAATCAATTACCGAATTCAATAACCTGGCAATTACATTCAATACCTGGAACGGATTTACAGAAGGTTTTGCTGCAATGCCGACAGTCCAGTACGGAGATGATACCTATTTGTGGCTTTGCAGTTTGTTTGGAGGTACTTGCGGGAACAGCACCGGGATGAATAATCCATACGTTCATGAAGATATGCCGGTGATTCTTCCGAATCCTGCTGCTCATCATATAACAATTCGCATGAAGGATCCAAATGAAAAAATCATTTCGGTAAAAGTTGTCAACAGCAATGGAACATGTGTAAAAGAGCTCACTCTTCGCGGGGATGATATCTATTCATCAACAGTACAGCTCAATGTTGAAAAATTAACAAACGGAGTATTTTGTATTTTCATTTTTACGGACAAACATATCCATAGCAACAGATTCGTTGTAATGAAATAATACCGGAACAATCCGTTTCAATCAATCAAAACTGATGCGCTCATAATTCCCCATCATTTCTGTCATCATTTTGTATGCATCGGAAATTGCTTTTGATCGCCAGACAAGTGATGATGGATAATACATTTCATTGAACAGGTATTTGGTTTTTATTTCATTCTTCCTGTTTTTATAACCATAATGCACTCCCTGGTTTTCATTGATCATTACCTGAATGGATTTGAGTGAGCCAAAAGTCTCCTGGCTATCCATGGTCCCAAATTCGAACAACATGGGCAAACAAAGTACATCAGGTACCAGGCTATTGGCCCAACCGATATATTCCCCGTTAATGGTATAAAAATCATCGCTGCTGCCCCAATCAATCTGAACTCCCTTAAAAACCTTTTCAATTCCGCGTAAAACATCAGCATCATCAGGTTTATCGAGAAACAGGTGCATCTTTCCTCTCTTGCCATACGCGGTGTGCAGGTCTACATTGAGCAAGATCTTATAATCACCGATCCTGTCGATAAGAAATGGTTTTATAGTATCAATCTGCGGTTCATAAGCCCGTCCGCCATAATAGATGCCTTTATTATAATCGTATTGCCCCTGCAAGGCTGCCTGCCTTAAAACAGGCATCGACTCCCGTATGATCTTATAAATAGCTACCAGGTAAAAAAACTGGTTCCGAAGATTATACAAATTCACTTTTTTTGCGGGCATCAACAATCCCGTAAGTTTACCATAACCCTCGTTTTTTATATCAAACATTGCATTACCCGTAACGCAATTCCGGTTTAGATCCACATTGTTCTCAGTAACCTTTCTATAGTATTTAAATCCGTAAGGATTCAGACCATGCAGCAAAAGCACTCCCATATTGTCAGGCAATCCGGGCACAAGTATTTTTTCAATGAACATCAATTGAATAGCACTTCCTGTATATCCTTCAATTCCGTGCAATCCAGATGTCAGGATCAGAAGTTTATCCTTTTGCTCCTGCGCCGGAATATAGCACCAGTCGATGGTCAAATCATTATCTGTCTCACTGGGTACGTAAAATTTTCCGGTTTGCACACTATCAAAATCCTCAGCCAATTGCAGGGAACATTCGACAAAAGCATTTCTGCAATCTTCGTAGCTTTCATGATAATAATCCAAATAGGTTGAATCCACTTCCGCTTCCGGATCTTTTGCCCAATAGTTGCTATAGCTGATATAAGAAATCACGGTTCCCAGCAGAATAATGCCAAGCAAAATATAAAGAAATAGTTTAAGTGCTTTTTTCATTTTCAGAAGATATGGATTGAACAAAGTATTTGTTGATTCCCGACCAGCAGGCTGACCGGATTTCTAAATTACATGATGATTTGTAGATTAACATGAAAATAACAAGTTATTTTCGTGTTGTGAACTCCAGTAAGTCTTTCAGCGTGATCTTCCTCTCATAAATAGCTTTTCCGATAATTGCTCCTGCAACATTTATCTGATCAAGTGCATACAATTCATCCATGTGAGTGATGCCACCGCTCGCTATTAATCCTGTATCAGGGAATTTCTGCAACAGTTCTTCATACAATTCTATGGAAGTTCCCTCAAGCATTCCATCCTTGCTAATGTCAGTGCACAGCACATGTTTTACTCCTCTTGACAGGTACTCTTCAAGAAACTCAAACAGTTCAATATCCGTTTTTTCCAGCCAACCGGCGACAGCTATTTTCTTTTCGTTCACATCTGCTCCAAGAATGATCTTATCAGGACCGTATTTTTCAAACCAGGAAAAAAACAAGGTCTTATCTTTCACTGCAATACTTCCAATGGTGGCCATATTTGCACCACTGTTAAATACCACCTCAACATCTTCATCTGTTTTAATCCCCCCTCCAAAATCGATTATCAGATCAGTTTTTAAAGCTATCTTTTCCAACATTCTCCAGTTTACGACATGGTTTTCTTTTGCTCCATCGAGATCAACAAGGTGCAATCGTTGAAGTCCGTGATCCTGAAAAGCCTTTGCCACTTCAAGAGGATCTTCATTATAAACGGTCTTCTGATCGTAATCTCCTTTTGATAAGCGGACACATTTGCCGTCAATCAGATCAATGGCAGGTATAATAGTTAACATTTCTCAACAAAATTTTGAATAATACGTGCTCCAACAGGACCGCTTTTCTCCGGGTGAAACTGTGTAGCATAAAAATTTTTCTTATGCATAGCTGCACTGAAAGGCAGAATATAATTGCAGGTTGCTATGGTGTCCGTACCCAGTGTGGCATAATAACTATGTACAAAATACACATACTGTCCCTCTATGCTTTTGTCAAACAAGGGAGATTTTACATTTGTAACATCATTCCACCCCATATGTGGTACCTTAGTGATATTTTCCTG
Source organism: Bacteroidales bacterium (assembly GCA_016935615.1). GTDB lineage: Bacteria > Bacteroidota > Bacteroidia > Bacteroidales > UBA10428 > UBA10428. Next base: position 18,013 of record JAFGQO010000073.1, on the reverse strand, counting down.
TCCGGCGACGGGTTGAAACAATACCACATCTTCATCAAATATCCCAATGCAATCCACATTACCTTCAGTACTGTGCCTGCACATAAGCTGCATGCCCAGACAAATTCCCAAAACAGGTTGTTTTAATGATCTGATCAATATATCCAAACCATTTTTTCTGAGGTATGCCATGGTAGTACTCGCCTCACCCACACCGGGAAAAATCACCTTGTCAGCTGCAAGTATTTTCTTTTTATCATTGGTAACTTCCGCTTCAATACCCAGCCGTTGCAAAGCATACTCTACCGACATGATATTCCCCGCATTGTATTTTATTATTGCAATTTTCATTTGCTTTAATTAAAAAGTCTCAAGTTTCATCTTCTCATCTTCCCAGCTTCCTCTTTTCTCATCCTCTCATCCTCTCATCTTCTCAACTCTTCAACAAATCACCAATCACTGCTCACTGTTCACAGATCACCATTCACGAATCACCAATCACCAACTACACAGTTAAACGATTCAACAGTTAAACTACTCAAAACTCAATATCCCTGCCTGCGGCCGGTAATATCCGCAAGCACTGAGTAATAAAAAGCTGCAAATTCGGAATACTCAACTCATCAACTTCTTTCTTCCGACTTCCCACTCCCTCATCTTCCCATTTTCCAATATTCTCATCTTCTCACCCTCTCACCTTCTTTCTTCCGACTCTAAACTCTGAACTCAAAACGCTCAACTCATCATTATTAATTATTCATTATTCATTCTTTAAAGCATTCCTTTTGTCGAGGGCAAATCGTATTTGAACACATCTTTTTTTATTGCCATTTTAATTGCACGGGCAAGAGCTTTAAAGATAGCCTCAATTTTGTGGTGTTCATTCATTCCCTCTGCTTTAATATGTAAATTGCATTTTGCAGCATCACTGAAGGACTTAAAAAAATGAAAAAACAATTCAGTAGGCATATCTCCTATCATTTCGCGTTTGAATTCTGCATCCCAGACAAGCCATGGCCGACCTCCGAAATCAATTACAACCTGTGCCATAGAATCATCCATAGGAAGAGCATAACCATATCTTTCAATGCCTCTTTTGCTACCCAGGGCCTCATAAAATGCTTCTCCAAGCGCTAAAGCAGTATCCTCAATTGTGTGGTGTTCATCAACCTGCAAATCTCCATTCACTTCAATACGCAATCCAACTGATGCATGTTTTGCGATTTGATCAAGCATATGATCAAAAAAACCAAGACCTGTCGAAACAGAACTTCCGGCATTACTATCTAGATTCAACTCAACTTTTATCTGAGTCTCTTTTGTATTGCGCTCCACAGTGGATATCCTTCCACCTGCCATCAGGTATTCATAAACTTTCATCCAGTTTCCTGAACGAAGGACACAATATTCTGCCAATCCTGAATCTTCCAATTCGCCATCGGTGATTTTATCAGATAATAGAAAACCTTTTGTGCCAAGATTTTTAGCAAGTTCCATATCGGCAAGACGATCGCCAATTACAAATGAATTGTGCAGATCATAATCACCTTCTATAAATTCTTTCAGCAATCCTGTTCCCGGTTTTCTTGTATCTGCATTGTCAACCGGAAATGTCCTGTCAATGAAAACATCTGTAAACACAATGCCTTCATTTCTGAATGCTTTCATCATCTTGTTATGTGCCGGCCAAAATGTATCTTCCGGAAAGGATTCGGTACCGAGCCCATCCTGGTTGGTGACAATGACCAATTCATAATCAAGATTTTGAACAATATGTGCCAAAGCCTGAAATACCCCGGGGATAAATTCAAGTTTCTCAAGTGAATCCACCTGTTCATCTTCTATTGGTTCTTTTATAAGAGTACCATCACGATCAATGAACAATACTTTCTTCATAGCTCAAAATCTATATTACGATTCATATTCCTGCAAAGTCTTCAACAATGTTTTGTTTTCCGTCTCAGTGCCAACAGTAACTCTCAGACATCCCTCACAAAGTTCAATTTTCGAACGATCGCGTAGGATAATTTTCCGTTCAATCAGGTAATTGTACACATCTCGTGCATTGACAAACCGCACCATCAGGAAATTTGCATCACTTGGTAATATTTCTTTAACAAGTTTAAGTTTCATCAATGCAAGGTTGAGAATGTTCCTTTGTTCAAGGATCAACTTTACCCATTTGTCTTTTTCTTCCGGTTCATCCAATTTCTGAAGTGCAAAATTTATAGTTAATTTATTGATATTGTAGGGATATTTTATTTTGTGAAGAATAGCAATGATCTCTCTTGAAGCAAAAGCCATCCCCAACCTGATTCCCGCCATACCCCATGCTTTACTGAATGTTTTCAGAATGACCAGGTTCGGATAATTATCCAGAGAATCCATAAATGATCGTTCCGACGAAAAATCGATATATGCCTCATCCAAAACAACAATGCCTTCAAAATTCTCCAGAATATATACTATATCTTCATGGTAAAAACTATTGGAAGTTGGATTATTGGGCGAGCTTAAAAACAATAAAGTGCTATTCAGGTCAGCCAGTTTCAATAATGCCTCTTTATCTATCTGGTAATCTTCCTTAAGAAGTATGTCCCGATATTCAACATTATTGATGTTGGCGAGCACTTTATACATACCATATGTTGGTCGTACTGAAACAACATTGTCAATTCCGGGTTCACAGAAAGCTCTTATTAACAGATCGATAGCTTCATCGCTGCCATTTCCAAGAAAGACCCTTTCATAACTAATGTTATTCAATTGTGCTATCTTCACCTTCAGTTTTGCCTGATTTGGATCAGGATACCGGTTGACTCCTGTGAAAAACGGATTTTCATTGGCATCAAGAAAAATAGCATCATTGCCTGAATACTCATCACGTGCCGAAGAATAGGGCACAAGATCCCTGATATTGTTTCTGATTATTTTATCGACTATTGACATATTCTCTACAAATTGAATTATTGTTTTTCATCTAATCGTAAAGCTACTGATTTCTGATGAGCCGTAAGGTCTTCTGTCAGCGCCATCTTTTCAATAGCCGGGCCGATCTTTTCCAATCCCTCCCTGGTAATACTCTGAAATGTGATTTTCTTGAAATATGAATCCAGATTCACTCCGCTATATGCAACAGCATACCCGTTTGTTGGCAGTGTATGATTTGTTCCTGAAACATAATCCCCCGCACTTTCGGGAGTATACTCACCAACAAAAACAGAACCTGCATTGACCACCTTTTCAGCCAGCGCATCAGCATTAGAGGTTGAAATGATAAGATGTTCGGGAGCATATGCATTGACCAGTTCCATCATCTCATCGTAATCTTTGACAAGAAACAGTTTGCTATGCTCAAGTGATTTCTCTGCCAGATTCCTGCGGGGCAGTTTACTCACCTGCAGTTGTATTTCCGATATGGTCTTGTCTATAATTTGTTCCGAATTGGTAATCAATACTGCCTGACTATCTGTTCCATGCTCTGCCTGTGCCAGGAGATCAGAGGCAATGAATACAGGATTTGATGTATCATCTGCCAGTACAGCTACTTCCGACGGACCCGCAGGCATATCGATTGCAACACCCTCCCTGGCAACCATCTGTTTTGCAGACGTTACGTACTGATTCCCCGGGCCGATAATTTTATATACTTTGAGTACGGTTGCGGTTCCATATGCCATGGCACCTATAGCCTGTATCCCTCCTATTTTAAAGATCTTATCCACACCGGCAAGATGAGCTGCATACAGTATTGCAGGATTTAAAAATCCGTCTCTGTCCGGTGGAGAGCAAAGGACAAGTTCTTTACACCCGGCAATTTTTGCAGGTATTGCCAGCATAAGAACAGTGCTGAACAAAGGGGCGGTTCCGCCCGGAACATACATACCAATTCTTTCAACAGGCACAGCTTTCTGCCAGCATCTGACACCAGGAACAGTTTCGATTGATACCACAGGTGGTTTTTGAGCTTCATGGAATTTTGCAATATTTTCCGATGCAAGCTTCATCGCACTCTTCAACTCCGAATCGACCATTTTAAGAGCTGAAACTCTCTCTTCTTTTGAGACAATATTGCTATCGAGTTTTACATGATCGAATTTTTCGGTATACCTGAGAACGGCTTCATCGCCATCTTTCTTAATGTTGTCAAGCACTTTTCTCACTGTATTATCCAGGTATGCAGTATCAATAGCGGGTCTGGATAATAAATCCTTCCATTCTTTCCTGTTGGGGTTTTTTATAATTCTCATTGTAATGTTCATTCTTCGGTCAATTTACAAATATTACTTTTTATTTAAAAAATCATTTTTTCAAGATATTAACCTTCTTAGCCTTTTGCAATACCTCGTTTTCGCCTGCAATTCCTATATCAGCAACACAGTCAGCAACGTATTGAGAAATGTCATCATCACGCAGATACAGAATCTGCAGTGGAAAATCGGCAGATGCTGAAATAAGTCTTTGTTTCCCCTGTTTCAGGTTGATATCACATTCATGAATTAACTCCAGCGATTTTTCGCTGAGGCGTCCTGATTTTTGTATGGCAATTTTTAACATCTTCATTGTTTTAAACAAAAAAAAGGTTTGCAGCTATTGCAAACCTTTGAATTAATAGTATTGGTTTAACACATACCGCACCTGTTATCGCCGGGCGATTTGATGATGATGCAAATGTGTGTTATAATATTTCATTCTGTAAGTTCAATTGATTGGGCAAAAATAGAAAATATTTTAATTATGCCAATTCTTTTGCCATAAAACATACGCTGAACGGCAACCGGTGAAAATTTTTCAGTCCTGCCACTTTATACCCCAGTTTCGTATACCACCTTTTAAGTTGTAAATTGTCATTAATCAATGCTACTGAAATTTTCCTCCCTCCCCTGTTGTGTATTTGTTGAGAAGCAAAATCAATAAGCATTTTTCCAAATCCCTTATGTCTGAAATCAGGTAAAACGGATACTTTCTCAATATAATACGTTGTTTTTTCTTCTTTTGATTCTTCAATAGCAATAAAACCCACAGGTTTTTTTTCAACCATCAGTTTGTAAAAACATACTGCCTCATTTTGCAATCTGATCAGTTTTCCCAGATCGATAAACGCAGGGTTTGTCGGATTGTTTTCTTCTGTTAATCCAAATTCGTCTGCTACCGTCTGAAATGAATATCTGATAATATTAACAAATGGCTTAAGGTCTTCCCCAAGTTTTATTTCAGCAATTGTTATCACCCGACAAAGATCAAAACAGATTCATAGTTTTAACCCAACTCATAAATGAGCTTGTTGTTTTTTGAAGTTTTAATTTCCTCCATAAAACCATCGATAATCTTTTTCATTCTCTCCAATTCCTTTGAATCTTCGATATGAAGATCGTCATTCCCTCTTTTATCCAATACTTCTATCACATAGCCAATGGTCAAATTGTCAATATCCTGTGCAGGTTGATAAGCTCCCTCCTTAACGCTCTTGGTAACTGTTTCAGAAATAATGCCGGTTTCCTGCAGTTCATAAAGAATCTCACGAATAAGTCGAATGGGAAAGTCTATTTTTTTTGCCAATTGCTCAGCAGTTAAAGGAAGTTCCCCGTTTTTAAAATTCATAATGATCTCTTTCAACAATAACATTGTTACTGTACGTTTGAAATGGTTGCTGATATTGAAGGATTCCGATTCAGCTTCATAATGTTCGACATTCTGATTCGCAAAAGCAACTTCAGCTCCAAAAAGAACAATCAACCAACTGAACTGCATCCAGATAAGAAAGAGAGGAAGAGCTGCAAAACTCCCGTAAACAGCTCCATAGCTTGTAATCGAACTCTGAAAATAGATATATCCCCATTGAAGCAATTGAAACATGGTACCACCAATGACTCCTCCAATAAATGCCGATTTAAAATTCACTTTTGTATTTGGCATAATGATATACAACAGAGTGAACACCAGCCAAATAAGAACATAAGGAATAAGACTAACCAAAAAACTGAGGATAGGCCCAATATAACTAAGCAGCGGAAACATTTCCGCACTGCTTTTTATCTGATTTGAGAGAAACAGGGTTACACTGCTTGAAACAAACAATAAAACCGGTGTAATAACTACGAGAGAAATATAATCACTCACTTTTCTGGACATAACCCTTGATTTTTTTATTTGCCAGATGTCGTTAAATGAACTTTCAATATTGCCAAGCAGTTTCATAACTGTCCACAACAAAACAACAATACCAATCCCGGCAATTAATCCTCCCCTGATCCTGGAAAGATATCTGTCTACAAAAGTTAATATCCACTCCATGACTTTTTCCTGGCCTGTAAAATGTTCCATGATCTGTTCTTCAAGGAAGGTTCCGAAACCAAAGCCATTTGCGATTCCAAACGCCAATGCAATAATGGGTACAATGGATAGTACAGTATAATAGGTCAGCGCCGATGCTCTAAGTTGCACTCTGTCTTCAGTAAACCCTTTAAAAGCCAGAGTAAATATCCTGATTTGCCTTACCAAAAACATCATTCGCGGAGAAAATGATTTCAGCGGAGCATGAAGGAGATCCTTCGGAATTAGTTTCCTGATGATTGAGCTCATAGTATTTCTTGTTAGAATTGTTTATAAATATATTGTTTTACGTTCAATACTTGTATGTGTTTCTCCTACTTTTGTTTTAAGCATAGTTAAAAATTCATTTTCATAGAATGGCTGGTTTTGTTGATTTGAATAACAAAAAAATACTTGTTGTTGAAGATGACGATATAAATTATATTTATCTGGCACAGATATTTAAGATGACAAAAGGTGATTTTTTCAGAGCAAGAACAGGCAGAGAGGCATTGGAAATGGCCAGAACACAAAGCTACGATATAATCCTAATGGACATTCAATTGCCTGATATCAGCGGGAAAGAAGTTACAAAACAAATCAGGGAGTATGATACTGAAACACCTATTATTGCCCAGACTGCTTCACGTACACCGGATGAAACCGATGAAGCAATAGAAGCAGGATGCAGTGAAGTACTCGTGAAACCGTTCACAATAGATGATTTTTCCAAAGTAATACAAAAATACATCCATTAACTTCTCAATACATTTCTATAGGGTAAACGTTTCCCGGAGATCTTTTTTCTATTGGAACGAAATTTTTCTTATTTTCATTGGGTATGAATACATACTTTATATCAGGGCCGGACTTTTCATTCTGGTTTTTTTCTGTAAAAATTAATTTTCAAAAACATTTAACTTCTTTCAGAAGGTACAAATAAATACTGAAGCAATTATCTTTGATATCAATATACAAAAACAAATAAAAAAAGTAAGATCATGCAAAAATCTTATGCTCCTGCAAATGACCGGTATAATACCATGCTTTACAGGCGCTGTGGAAAAAGCGGATTGCACTTGCCTGCCGTTTCACTTGGATTATGGCATAATTTTGGCTTTTTGGATGATTTTGAGAATGCCAGATCCACAATTCAAGAAGCTTTTGACCTGGGAATAACCCATTTCGATCTGGCAAATAACTATGGCCCTCCCGCAGGTTCAGCAGAAGAAAATTTCGGAAGAATTCTCAAAATGGATCTTAAATCTCATCGTGATGAAATGATTGTTTCCACAAAAGCAGGATATTATATGTGGGAAGGCCCTTACGGAGAATGGGGTTCAAGAAAATATTTGGTCTCGAGTTGTGATCAGAGTCTGAAACGGATGGGACTGGAGTATGTTGATATTTTTTATTCCCATCGTCCCGATCCGGATACTCCTTTTGAGGAGACTATGGGAGCGCTTGACCAGATTGTAAGACAGGGAAAAGCGTTGTATGCCGGAATATCAAATTATAGTCCGGAACAAACAAAAAAGGCTGTAAAAATACTCAATGACCTGGGAACGCCTTGCCTTATTCATCAGCCAAAATATTCCATGTTTGAACGCACTCCCGAAAAAGGTCTTCTGCACGTTCTTAAAACCGGAGGCATAGGATGCATTGTGTTTTCTCCTCTGGCACAGGGACTACTGACAAATCGATATTTAAAAGGCATACCGGAAGATTCCCGTGCAGCAAAACCTTCGGCTCTTTTCTTAAATAAAGAAGATATTACACCTGAAGTGTTAAACAAAGTTGCCAAGTTGAATGAACTTGCCCGAACAAGAAAACAAAGTCTTGCGCAGATGGCAATAGCATGGCTTTTAAAAGATGAGGCAATAACATCCGTTCTTATTGGAGCGAGCAGTCCGAAACAATTGGCTGATAATGTTGGCGCAATTCAAAACATCAGGTTCAGTAAGAGTGAATTGCAGGAGATTGAAATAATTCTAAACCAGAAAACTTAATGGGAAAGATCTATAACTGGGCTATTTTAGGTGCCGGAAGCATTGCACAAAAATTTGCAAGTGATCTGAAGCTTCTTCAAAATGCAAATTTGTATGCTGTTGGTTCACGAAGCACAAAACGAGCAAAGGAATTCGCTTCCCGGTTCGGAATTGAAAAAGCATATGGAAGCTATGAAGAACTGGTTCGGGATAAGAAGATTGATATTGTATATATCGCTACCTATCATGTACAGCATTATCCCAATACAATCTTATGTTTAAATAACGGGAAAGCTGTCCTTTGTGAAAAACCTGTTGCTATGAACAAAGATCAGTGCTCTGCCATGCTGGAAACCGCAAGGGAAAAGAAGCTTTTTTTCATGGAAGCTCTCTGGACAAGTTTCATTCCTTCCTTTCGAAAATGTAAAGAACTGGTTGATTCGGGAGCCATTGGAAAGATCCTCTTAATAGAATCGGATTTTTGTTTCAAAGCCTATTATGATAAAGAGGGCCGTCTCTTCAATCCGAAGCTGGGAGGAGGATCTCTTCTTGATATTGGTATCTATCCGGTTTTTTTTGCATTGGAGTTTGCCGGAGCACCCTTAGCGATAGAGGCATTTGCTGCTTACGGAGAAACGAAAGTTGATGAGAGCTGCTCTATATTGCTTAAACATACTAATGACATTCTATCTGTTCTTTTTTGCTCCATAGTCACATCTGGTCGTACCGAAGCAATTCTTCATGGTACCAGGGGCAGGATCAGAGTTAACAGAGAATGGCACATACCTTCATCTGTCGATTTACTCCCCGAAAGCGGAAAACCTGTACACTACGATTTCAATGAACCGGGATTCGGCTACCAATACGAAGCTGAAGAGGTAATGATTTGTATTGAGAAAGGATTCAAAGAATCTCCCGTTTTTGGATGGCAGAAATCGCTCAACCTCATATCGACACTTGATTCAATAAGAGCAAAATGTGGCATTCGCTATCCCGGGGAAGTTGAAAGTCTCTGAAACTTAAAAAAAGGCAATTCAGGATAAACAATTGCGGAGTCATGGATCCATACCGATCCCTCATTCGACCCATGCCGAATACAACATCTTCATGCTCCGTATGCAATTTCTAAAAAAAAAGCAGGACTGCATCCTGCTTACATTTTTTGGATTAAATTTTTGTTACCTAATTATTCCTCAACAACTTCAACCTCTTCTTCTACAGCCATATCAACAGTATCAGCAACTTCTTCCACTCCTTCATCTACTACTTCTTCTACTGCTTCTTCTGTAGCTTCTTCAGTAGGTTGGGTTGAACTTTTGCAGGCATTTAATGATATAAAACCAACTAATGCAAAGGCAACAAAAAGAAAGCTAAGTTTTTTCATGTTCTTAATTTTTTGAAGTTTGATAATAATACAGGTTTATGACAAAAATAATAATTATTTAGTTATATCAAAGCCTAAACTACTTAAAACACTAATATTTTCAACACATTCAAATTAATTGTGTTATTGCAGACGAAAAAAACAGTAGGCATATAAATATGTTGCCAACTATTCCTATGCCTTGATATATATGGATAACAGCAATTGACGATGTATTATAAACAGGAAGTAATCCAGAGAAATAGAGCAATAAAAAAAGTGAGAAAAACAACAACAATTTTTCCTGACATTTTTATGAATAATATAAAATTAGGTATTCCATTGATAACCAGTTCATTTTTTTGATTGAAAATCCTCGCCGCAAGCGACGAGGAACCGATTTCGCTCTGGCGAAGAGCTCGGCGAAGCCAATCTTCGATCCTTTTTTTTATTATTTTTGTGTTCGCTAATCCCGTAGCAACCTGCCCGCCGCAAGCTTTGGCAGGCGGGGCTACGGGTAATGCGCTCACAGGATTCAAAACATTTTGCCAATATTGCATAATGAAAAATAGCAAAGTATCTAACGTTTCTCCTAAATTTCATCTGAATTTTAAACAGTATAGCAGAAAAAGTTATGCGGCTTATTCTTCGATGCATAAAATAATCCGGATTGGAACACTTCTGTACGTTTGTACTATTATCAACAATGCATCAGCAGTTCTCGCACAAACCGATACAATTTATTTACCAAAAGTAATTGATATTGAAGAAGTGGAAATTGTGGGACAAAAAAGTCCGGTTTTATTAACTGAAATTCCACGACTGGTCACCGTTCTTTCAAAAAATGAATCTGAGTCTGCGGCCTCACAGAGCATACAGGATCTTCTGCGATATTCATCCACAATTGATATCCGTCAGCGCGGAAAAGGAGGCATTCAGACCGATATAAGCATACGGGGAGGTTCCTTTGATCATAGCCTGGTCTTGCTGAATGGTATATCCATTTCCGATCCTCAGACCGGTCATCTGACCATGATACTGCCTGTTGAGACCGAAGCAATAAGCAGGGTTGAAATTCTCAGCGGACCGGCAGCAAGAGTGCACGGAGCCAATGCTTTTTCAGGTGCAATTCATTTTGTGACCTGCCCTTCCGATACGAATTCTGTCAACCTTACAGCATCGGCAGGAAGTTATGGATATGCAAACACCTCTCTGACCCTGAACCTGGGCAGTCAGAAAATCCGGCACCTTATTCATTATGCATTTGGTCATTCAAGCGGATATACCTGCAATACCGATTACGATAAGTACAATGTTTTTTACCAGGCACAAGTTCACTTACAGGAAAATAGTATTGATTTGCAGATCGGGCATGCCAATCGTGCATTCGGAGCAAATGGATTTTATACTCCCGCCCTGCCGGAACAATATGAACAAAACCAGATGAGTTTTGCTTCCATAAGTTATAAAACCGGAGGAACAATAAAAATTACTCCCGGAATATACTGGAGAAGGCATCGCGACAGGTTTGAATATTTCAGAGAGGGTAAAAACTGGTACAGGTTTGAAAATGGAATCTGTATCAGCAACGACAGTGTAAAAACATCGCGAAACAGAGTAGAGTGGTATTCACAGCACAACCATCATATTAACAATGTAGTTGGAGCACAGTTGACCCTGAGCGTTCCTTCAAAAATTGGTATTACAACCCTTGACTGGCATGCCAGGAACGAATCCATCCTCAGCAATACTATCGGACACGACAATGGAACAAAAGTCCCCGTGAAAGGCTATCCGGACACATACTATACAAAAACCGACAGCAGACAAAACAGCGATATACACTTTGAGCAAACACTTACATTCAGAAAATTGTACCTGGCCGGCGGTATGTTGTTTAACTGGAATTCCTATCTGCCGGAGGAGCTACATGTATTTCCCGGCATCGACATGAGCTTAGAGATAGTGAAGAGTTTATTTCTGACAGCGAGTTACAATTACACTCTCGGGCTTCCTACTTTTACTGATCTTACTTATGAAGATATTGATAATGAAGGCAGCCTGGAACTTCTTCCCTATACAAAACATTCGATCGAAGGGGGATTGCGTTTTGTCCTTGGCAAGAACATAAGTATCGTGAATTTTTTCTACGAACAGGGTCATGATGTTATTGACTGGGTCTGGTTCGAGGATATCTTCAAATTCAAGGCAACCAATATAGATGATTATATGAGTCGTGGTATAGAAGTATCAAGCACTCATGATTTTTCCAAAACGGGACGAAATTTCCCCGTTCAGTATATTTCTCTTAACTATACATTTGTTGATATGAAAAAAGAAATTCCGGGAGAAGTGATCAAATATTTTAATGTCAGACACAAGTTTTCCGCCATGATCCGTCATAAAATAATAAAACACCTGGTTGCAGCGTGGAATGTATCATACACTGACAGAATGGGAAGTTACCTGGAATACGATTTTGACAATTCCTTATACACTCCGGTTGATTTTAAACCTTACTGGTTGTTCGATCTCAGGGTTTCTTATTTCCTGAAAGAATTCACTTTTTTTTGTGAAGCGACAAACCTTTTTGATAAGAAATATATCGATACCGGGAGTATTTATCAACCCGGTCGATGGTTATCCCTGGGAATAAAATATAAATTCACTCGCTTTTGAGTGTATTACAGCTCATCCGGAAGAGCTCATTTACTGGCTGAGTAAAGGGAAATACAAATCGAATTCCTTTGCTTGATGTGGATCTGATTGAAAAGGAAACATTACTGGCTCTCACATTTTTCCAGATAAATATCCAGAAGATCGTAGCCGTATTGTTCAAGATAGCCCAACTGAAATGCGCGAAACAAGGTGTTGCACCCGTTTTCATGATCGTCCTGCTCAATATACACAAGCCCCTTTAGCTTGTATACCATGGGATCGTTTGGAATAAGAGACTGAGCAATTTTTAATGTATTCATCGAATTTTCATAATCCTTATTCATTAAGTATGCCTCGCCCAGCATATTATAGGCCGATCCTGTATTGGGTTCCAATTCACAGTATTTGCTATACGCATGAATGGCTCCGGGATAATCGCTGTCTTCCATTGCTATGCGTCCTGACAATTCATAAGAGGGGGAATATGAGGGATCCATTTCGATCGCACGCTTCAGGATCGACAAAGCTTTGTCTTTTTCATTTGTTTTCAAATAATTCTCTGACATGGCAAGTAACAGATCGAGTGAATTTGGTTTGATATCATAGGCTGATAAAAAATCACTCCTGGCATCGTAATACTTTTTCAGGTTAAAATAGGCTTTGCCCCTGTTCAGGAAAGCATCGTATAATATTTCATTCTCTGATGTATATTTAATGGCTTTGCCAAAAAACAAAATTGCACCGCCATAACTCTCCGTCACCTGGCATACTTTTCCTCTGAGCATATATACCTCCGGGATATCACTTTTCAGTTTTAATGCCATATAACAATCTTTTATAGTCTTGTCATATACTTGTTTATGATAATAAATTTTTGCTCTTTGCAGATAATAATCTGCTTTGGAAGAATCAATGATAAGGGCATGATTGATATAGACCAGTGCCTGATCATAATTCCCCAAATTCAGGTGTTCACGACTCGACCTGTACAAATTATCCGCATTCTGTGAGGAAACAATTTGAAAACAAGTAAAAAAAAGGAAAACTGAAAGCCATGAAATTCTTTCAACAATACATGTCATTTTGAGATCTTTATTTAACCGCCAGCGGGTATTCGTATATTTTGCTTCCCGAATATAGTTTAACAACATAATTGCCATGCGGCAATCTGCTTAAAGAATATTTCTTACTAACAGGAGTTCCGGTAATATTTCTTTCCTCAAAAACGACATCATCATTAAGTTCAAAGAAAATATTCACTTTGCTCATTTTGGCATTTAAATAAGATATAATAAGAATATCCTTGTCAATCAGTTTAAAAACCGGCTGAACTTCCTCTTTTTCTTTCACTACCATTGCAATGTTGTCATGTATTGCAAATCTTTTCTCAAAGGTTTTTGCGCCCCCTGTTAATTTTACCTTATAGTCACCTTCAGGCATGCCGGTGAGATCGAACAATTTGAAATAGTCTTCATAATCGGATACTGATTTGGAAAATAATACCTCTCCAAATTTATCGGTAATAAGCAATTCCAGATTTTTGCTTTCACGGTTAACAATTCCAATGCGTGCTACATTGTTTTTGGTAATGGAAAACAATAAGCAACTCTGCGGTGTGCTTGAATATAATGAATAAGAAATAGTGAATGTGAGAGCAATGCAGACAACCTGTCGTAAAAATTTTGAGACCATGGGTTAATATTTTAGGATTCGGGCTGAACAAAAATAATAAACATGCCCTTATTAATCAATAAATTGGAGGCAAATTGTTAAAACATGTGCTGTTATTCCTTATTAAGCACCTTTTCAATAGTGTTCCAAAATCGCTCTGCAGTGCGGTTCCAACTGTATTTTGCATGCTGAACTTCACCTTTTTCAACAAGGTCTCTGCGATAATTTTCATTGCTGACAATTTTATGCATGGCATGCGCAATGGATTCGGGCTTATAGGGATTGACATAACATACGGCATCTCCTGCTATTTCCGGCATGGATGTAATGTCAGAAGTGATTACAGGCACACGACAGCGCATCCCTTCCAGTATGGGTATCCCGAAACCCTCAAAAAGTGAAGCATATACCAGTGCAGTACTTGATGCAATGACATCATTCAATTGTTTTTCGGGTATCCTGCCGGCAAAAATTATGTCTTCCTTACATTGAGAACGAGCATAGATCTCTTTTGTATCTTTCGTCATATATTTTGTAGATCCTGCAACAAGAAGTTTTACATGAAAAACAGATGATTTCCTGAACTGATCGTAAGCAAGAATAATGTTGTTCAAATTTTTCCTTGGATGAACAAGGCCTAAAAACAAAAAATAGGAGGCCCCTCCTGTAAATTCTTTTTTCGTTTTTTCCTTTCTTGCATCATGTACCGGGTGAAATGACTCATCTACACCATTATACACCACATCTATCTTCGATTCGGGAACATCAAATACCGACGAAATGTCCTTCCTGGAATACTCTGACACAGTTGCTATGCGATCAGCTTTATCAATGAACTTTGGGAAATAATAATTGTAATACTGTCTTGGTATTCTGCTGACCCATTCGGGATTGTAAAAAAAATTGAGATCATGAATGACCGTAACCGAAGGAATATTTGAGCGAAGGCTGAGCCATCCGTCAGGAGAAACGAGAATATCTGCTTTGTACTTCTTCAGGACTGCCGGTACACCCCATTCAAAAAAAAGGTACCACAGAAGCGGATGCCTTGACTGGGGATGAGCTATTACAGGGATGATGTTGTCTGCAAAAAGGAATTCATCGCTGTACTTCCTGTCAAAAATAAAGATGAATTCATGTTCGGGATGCGATCTGGTAATTCGTTTCAGGGTTTCACATGCAAATCTGCCCAAACCCTCAAGCTTGCCCGGTAACAAAAGTCTTGTGTTTACAGCAATTCGCATTGTTTCTTCAAGTAATTAGCGAAAATAGTGATTTTATAATTGAGAGTTCAGAGTTTTCTGTTTTGTGTTTTGTGTATTAAGTTTATTTACGAATAGCTGATCACCAAACAGTATAAAAAGGACAGGCCTATAATAAATCCGGC
This sequence comes from Bacteroidales bacterium, assembly GCA_016935615.1. GTDB lineage: Bacteria > Bacteroidota > Bacteroidia > Bacteroidales > UBA10428 > UBA10428. Next base: position 2,655 of record JAFGQO010000073.1, on the reverse strand, counting down.
AAATAAATCATTGCGCAGGCTCGTTGCGAAGGATTTTCAAGTTCCGCGGAAGTGAAACGTCAGCGGAACGACACGAAGAGCCGAGCAATATGATTTATCCGGATTTTTTATCAGCCATGATTTCTTTGGTTCCTTTCTTCATCAAGGAAGAAAGGAACTCGTTCCGTTGAGGAATGGAACGAAACCAAGGCATGTGTGCTGGAGAATATAAATAAGTCACGCCTCACAGATGTGCATCACAGGAAAATCAATACTTCGTGCCATTAAAAGAAACATCATTTAATCAGTTCATCAATTCATCGATTAATCCTATTTTTGTTTCCTTCGCAAGCAAAAATCCTGCAACGTGAAAACAATTTTTAAATATATACTACAACGTACAATGGGTCTCAAAAATTACCTGTACCTCTTTTCTTTATTTATCATTAAAAAGCTTCCGTGGGATAAGCATGAGAAGGATTTTCTTTTTTTCCTGAACATGCTGCCGGAAGAGGGAGTAGTTCTTGATATCGGTGCAAACCTGGGAGTGATGAGTTATTATTTGGCCAAAAACCATCCCGAAAGGCAGGTGCTTGCATTTGAACCCATACCTTACAATTTCAGGAACCTTACAAGAATTGTCAGAAAATTTAAGCTGTCAAATATTCAACTTTTTCAACTTGCCCTGGGAGATAAAAACGGAACGGTAGAAATGGTTTTGCCCGTTGAACATTCTGTACGTTTTCACGGACTGGCGCACGTTAAGCATAACAGCATTACAGATAAGAATGAAGGAGAAGTATTCGAGTGTCCGGTGAAACGACTGGATGATGTTATTGCGGGATCCGGCAGTAAAAATCTGAGAATTGCAGGGATTAAAATTGATGTTGAGAATTTTGAGTATTACGTGTTGAAAGGAGCAGAGAATCTGCTAAAGCAACATAAACCTTCGATATATTGCGAATTGTGGGATAACGAGAATCGCAGAAAGACGATGGAGTTCCTGAAAAGTCTTGGTTACAAAGCTCAGGTACTTGAAAATAAAAAATTAACAGATTACCTGCCTGAAAGCCATGCCACACAGAATTTCTTTTTTACTCAGGACTAAAAAACTTAAAAATAGCCTCCTTTTAAAGAATGATTTTACCCGGAATTATCGCGCAGCGGTTTAAATATTGTAGTGAAACTGGTAAAATTAATTTCTGATTCCTCGTAGAGGATAAACCATCGAAATATTAACGCAGGAACGTTCTTATAAATGGATATCCGTATTGTTTGTACCAGGAAGTTTAACTCCTACGGAGTAAACTCAGTTCAAACAAAACTGCCAATACTACAATAATTTATGCCCTACCGGCAAATTTTATATGAACTGACCTGAAATAATTGACTGCACACCTTTGGTGCATCGAAATTGAATCCACTTTAATAACCGAACCCTGCAAGGTCTGCTGTTGATTTGCGCTCCGCTTTGTATGTGCAAAAAAAGCCGCCCCGAATGAGGCAGCCTTAATATATTTTTAAACAGAACTTTATTACTCTTGTATTTTAACATTTATGGTAATGGATCCATCTCCTCCTGCAACAATGTTCGTGACCCTTATCAAACCCTTTTTCGAGTTAACAGTTTCAAAAGCAATAACATCATTAACACTCATTTGAGGAATAATATTATCACTTAATCCCGTTATCCCACTAATCAATAAATCATCATCTATCGCATCAAACTCACCTGAAGTGAGAGAACTTACACCAAAAACAGTTCCATTTTTCACACTCCAGTCAGTACACCAATCAAAGGCATTAGCTGTAGCGTTATTTACAGTCGGGTGATTCGGATTAACAAAAGTTGCTTCATTGCCTGAAGAAATACCGTAGTAATAGATAATGTCAATTAATGCCTGATTAGTACCAGCTGGCCCTATCTTATATACAGTGCCGGTTTCAGCGTCAAGAAAGCTACCATTATCAGTGTTGGTCTGAGCCCCCATTAAAACTGCTGTATATTCATGTATTGGATTACCTGTAGATCCTACGTCAATTGTAACATTCACCATTCCCTCTGCTGTCAATCCGTCTTTATCGGTAACAATCAGAGTAAAAGCAGTATTCTCATCACCGATCATTACTGTAGCTGAACCGATAAACGTTTCGTTATCGTCGTTTGGTATCTGATAATTATTCCAGTCGATATTATCAAAATCCAGGATGGCAACATTTCCTTCTTTAATAGTAAAAAATTCCAGTTTTGCGTCACCTGCGTCTGCCCGCCATTCAATTGTAACCAGGCTATTCGCCGGAGCCGTTAGGTCTTCTTCACTGGTAATAGTCAGATCTGGTCCAACAGCATCGTCTTTGGAACATGAATTCAACAGGAAGGTCATCCCAATCAATCCTATGCCCAGAAAATAAGTTAGTTTTTTCATAATGTTTATTTTTTAATTGTTAGTCAATTCAAATTAAAATATATTTTCAAACGATTTATTCCTAAAATTGTTTCGCGATGTTCTTTAATAAAGTTACAAATTATTTTGTCTGCTTGTATAAAGTTTCCCGGTATGTTTTATCAACTACTGTACCATTTGTATTTATTACTGATTAGTTGACTAACGGGACAATTAGAAGTTAGAAGCCGGAAATCCGCAATCCGAAATCCGCAATCCGAAATCCGAAATC
>JAFGQO010000072.1 GCA_016935615.1 Bacteroidales bacterium | reverse complement strand
AGCCACGAAGACTCCAAAACCCGAAGAAACACAAAGTCTGCTCATATAAATAACTATAAATCAATAAATGTATTATCTATCCTTATACCGAACTCACGTTAAATAAACTTTATATTTCAATTATAATGCCAGAAATACCTTTGATTCTATTCTGCAACAATTGTTTGGCTTATGTCCGGAATTTTTAATAAATTAATAACCAATTACGAATCATTAAAAATAAGAAACATGCCCGGAAATGTAAAATACAAATATTCAATTATCGCAGTGTTTATTTATACTCTGCTGAGTACTTCTGCAAATTCACAGAATAAAACGGTTCGGTTTAAAACATTTGACAAAGTAATTGTAACTGCCAATCTGTATACGCCTAATCCTGTCAATTCGCCTTTCATTATTCTGTATCATCAGGCAAATTACAGTCGGGGCGAATACCTCGAAATTGCACCAAAATTAAATTCAATGGGTTTCAATTGTATTGCAGTAGATTTAAGAAGTGGCGAAGCTGTTAATGGAGTGGTAAATCAAACCTGGAAATTCGCTGATAGTCTGAATATGGAAACCCGGTATATTGATGCTTATACGGATATGAGAGCAGCTGTTTCTTATGTAAAAAACAAATATCCCGGAACGAAGATATTTCTTTTTGGCAGTTCTTATTCCTCTTCTCTTGCGTTGAAATTAGCAGGCGATTTCCCGAATGGTATATCAGGAGTTGTTGCCTTTTCACCCGGAGAATATTTCTCTAAATTTGGATGGAGCAGAGATATAATTCAAACTTCTTCTTCGAAAATCAAGTGTCCGGTTTTTATAACTTCATCATTGACGGAACGGGACAACTGGCAAGAGATTTACAATGCCATACCTGTTCAGAGTAAAACATGTTTTCTGCCTGAAACCGGAGGGAAACACGGTGCAAAGACTCTGTGGAGTGCTTTTCCGGAAAGCGATCAATACTGGAAAGCATTAAAAGCCTTCTTACTAAAATACAAATGATATTGCCGGAAATGTTTTTGCTTCTACCGGCAAAATTTTCATTACCTGCCATTTGTATGTATTGATGAGTTATTGGCATAAGGATCCAAATGGCAAACAAACAAGCAGTTATCCATGCACTTATTTCCCTTTGTCTGTGGAAATTGCACGAACTGGCAACTTCTTTTTCAGTATGAATTGTTTGCCATGATTTTATTCTTCAGGCAGGGAGTTGATAAAAAATTCAAAGACCTGGCGACACAAAACATATTTATTGTATTTTAACATCTTCATTTTTATTTGATCTGTTGCTTTACAAATAGCATACCGATTTATGAAAGTTGCAATAACAGGGGCCAGTGGTCATATAGGGAATTGTCTGGTCAGAGAACTGGTTTCAAGAAGAATCCAAACAAGAGTTCTGGTACATAAGTTTGAAAATGACCTTAGAAATATGCCTCTTGAAATTGTTAAAGGAGATTTGTTTTCTGTTGATTCATTGAATGATTTATGTGAAGGTGTTGACATTGTATATCACCTGGCGGCAAAAATTGCAATTGATGAAAAAGACAGGGAACTTGTTTACAAAACAAATGTTCAGGGTACTCAAAATCTTGTTAACTCCTGCATTGAAAAAAAAGTTAAAAAGCTGGTGCATTTCAGCAGCATACATGCATTGAATTCCCATCCTCCTGATCAGGTTATTGATGAAACCCGGCCCCTTGTTAACAGCGAAAAAATGGTGTACGATTTTTCTAAGGCAAATGGTGAAAGAATTGTTATCAAAGCTGCGGAAAACGGATTGGATGCAGTGATTGTCAATCCGACAGCAGTGGTTGGTCCGTACGATTATCAAGGCTCTTACCTTGGACAGGCGCTAAAAAAGATCTTTTTAAATAAACTTCCTATGCTTGTCCATGGAGGGTATGACTGGGTTGATGTCAGGGATGTTGTTGATGGGGCTATTAAAGCTGCTGAGAAAGGCAGAAGAGGGGAACGCTATTTGTTGTCAGGTCATTATTGTACGCTGAAAGAACTTTCTGAAATGATTGGAAGAATAGGCAATAAAAAAACTCCAAAGTATATAGCACCTATGTTTCTGGCCCGAATCGGAAGGCCCTTTATTGCTTTGTATGCTAACTTAAGAAATGAGCATCCGCTTTATACAAAGGAATCACTTGATATTTTAAAACATTCACCGAAAGAAATATCCTCGGTGAAAGCTGCTGATGAGTTCGGTTATTATTCCCGTCCGCTCGAAGAAACACTTAGAGATACTTTCAAATGGTACGAACAGGAAGACTTATTAAAATAACATGATTACTCAGGAATTATTTTCAAATGTCGTTTATGCATGGATCGGTGTGGGCGTACTGGTTTTTTTGTTGCTGCTTAAAGTGACAGCTCCCTACGGCAGGCATTCAACTTCACATTGGGGACCTGTGATAAACAATAATCTGGGTTGGTTCATTATGGAAGCACCAGCACTTTTTATACCTCTGTATTTTATATTGAATTCAGCTGATCTGAGAAATGTATTGGTAAGCATAGCTGCATTTTTATGGATAGCCCATTATTTTCACAGGGTAGTATTATTTCCATTCAGAATTCATACCCGGGGGAAAAAAATGCCAGTGGTTATTGTCGTTTTCGCCATTTTTTTTAACCTGGTGAATGGATGTATAAACGGATACTGGCTTGCTTTTTTTGCTCCCGGGTATTCTTTTAGCTGGGCAGTTACCTTTAGAATTGGTATTGGTTTGGTTGTTTTCATTTCTGGCTTTGTGATCAATCAGTACCATGATAAACTATTGATTGACTTAAGAAAAAGCAGTGCAAATGGTTATAAAATTCCTTATGGAGGATTGTTCAAATATGTTTCCTGCCCAAATTTTTTGGGGGAAATCATTGAGTGGGGGGGATTTGCAATTCTTGTCTGGAGTCTGCCGGGACTTTCCTTTTTTATCTGGACGTTCGTTAATCTTGTGCCCCGTGCTTTAGCTCATCACAAATGGTATAAAAGTCATTTTGATCAGTATCCTGAAAAAAGAAAAGCCGTATTGCCCTTTATTATGTAATGATCAAATTGAACTCCTTATTTGCATTGATCGGCAAGCACATCAAAAGCGGCAATAATTTTCCTGGCAGTCAGGATATCATCGGTATAGATATCGAAATTATAAGTAAAACTACCTGCTTCTCCTTCTTTAAATGGCTTGATCAGTTTTTCTTTTTCCCTGGTAATAAGATCTACCTTTAATTCTTTTCCGGAGATTTCTATTGAAGAATGATCAGCATCTATATCTGAAATATGAAATTCACAGGAAATTTGAGTGGTTGTACCTTTGCTGTCAGTTTGAGAGCAGGAATATGTTAACTTGCATTTGTTTTCATCGTCTCTTTCAATTTTCTGATCATAGATTGTACCTGAAATTTCTACTTTCCCTATAGAGTTTTCCAAATAATCAAAAGCGGTTTTTTCATCGGCAAAAGAATGATCTTCAGATTCTGAGTTCTGGTGGATAAAACCAATAGCAGCAATAAAATTTTTTGCTTTCTTCACATCGCTGAATAATACCTCGACAGATTTATTGTAGGCATTAATTTCACCATCCAAATAGGATTTAATGTACTTCAATTTCCCTGTAGAAATAGGAACAGACAATTTATTTCCCGAAATTTCGATTCCAATATCTTCCATTGACAGATCCTCGGGGTAAATCTCAAATGTCTCATCAACAGGAGTAATGCCTTCGGATGATTTGATCAGTTTCAATTCGATTTTTGTTCCTTCGGTGGAAGCAACTGCCAATTGTTGCCGTATTGTTTCCGAACCGGATAAGATCTCTTCCAGGTTGCTACTTAGCCATTCTTTTGTGAATTCCATATCGTCAAACTTCAGCAATCCAATGTCGCATGTTTTTTGTGCAAAAGTCAATGCATGAATAAGATCTCTGGCTTCATCAATTTCACTTGTGTAAATCTCGAGGTTGTTTGAATAGGAGATAAGTTCACCATTAACAGACTGCCTGATGTATTTGAGATTGTCTACCGTCTCTATTGTGATGTATGCATTGCCTGAACTTATTTTTAAATTGACATTCGCAATATCACAGAGATAAAATTCTGCCAATTCTTCATTTGAAATTCCTTTGGAATCGGTTTTATTGACTTTATAACTTACCAGGCCCGATGGTGAATTTTCAAAAGAAAGTGACTGTAACAGTGTATTTGAACCAACAGGAACTTCTTTCAGATTTTCTTTTACAAAAAGCATAGCCTGATCGTATTCAGTAAAATTTGTTCTTTGAACTTCCGTATTTGAGATAAGATATTTTAAAGCGCTTATTTTATTTCGGGCATCCTCAACATCATCAATATAGATGTCCAGATCTTTTGTATAGTGTATTTCTCCATCGCCTGATTTCACCTGAACATAATTCTGTTTATCTCTTACCGGTACATTTATTTTTAGTGTTATGCCTGATACTTCCAGTTTAATATTAGCCGGATCTATATCACTCAGATCAAAGACAGACTGACTGGTTTGCTGATTTCCTTTACTGTCAGTTGTTTCAGACTCAAAAGATACCAGAAATGATTTGCTGCCTTTAGTAAATTTCTGTTTGTAAACCGAGCCGCTTTTTGTTGATTCACCTATGTTTTGATTTAGCCAATTGAAAGCCTCTTCGTTTGATGTCCATGTTTTTTCGTTGTCTTTGCATGTTTCGATATGAGAAAGAAAGGATTCAATGATTGCCCTTGCTTTATCAACTTCGTCTGTGTAAACAGACAATTCATTTGTATAACCTTCCAGTTCATCGCCCTCGTAAAGGCTGATAAATTTTTGAGATTCCACCGTTTCCATTGAGATAGCAAGCAGATTACCGGAAGACTTAAAACTAAGTGAAGAAGGACTTATGTCCGATAAATAAAATTCACTTGATATTGTACTCTCAACTCCTTTTTTGTTAGTTTTCTTTTCTTCGATCCTGATCTTACAGTCTTTTTCAAGAGTGAAGTAATTGTATTGATAAGTGGAGGATCCTGCAGGGATTTCTGAAGTAAAATCCTGCAGCCAGGAAATTTTATCCTGGGCATAAACTTTTGATAAACAAAACATTATGCATAGAGAAAAGGCAATAACACAGATACTATTTCGTTTCATAACCTGAATTTGATTGATAATTGATTAGTGGAATTCATATTAAGATCAAATGTAATAAAAAGCCAGGTAGAATGAAACCATGTACAAAATATAGTCGTTAACTATTCAAAGATGTGGAGGAAATGAGACAAACTGGTTTCAAACATCCGGACCGCGTCAAATACAATTTACCAAAAATACAAAAGAAGCTTATCATTCTGTAAACAATGCATATATGAAATTTCCAATTACCTTAACAAGCTGAATGTACCTTTTTTCACAATTACATTATCATCCCACATCTCAGCTTTAATTATATATGCATAGGAATCAATATTCTGCAGTTTTCCTTTGTAATATCCATCCCAGCCCTGAGTGATATCATCCGTATAAAACACTTCTGTTCCCCAGCGATTGAAAACTCTGAATTCAAGCAAATCTTTAATTCCCCAACCATTAACTTTAATGATATCGTTGATATCGTCTCCATTGGGAGTAAAGGCATCCGGAACGCCAATCCTGTATTCTTCCATGACTTCAATAGCAACATCGAAAGTCTCGGTGATAAAACATTCATTTGTATCCGAAACCACCAAAGTGTAAGTTGTTGTATGCAATGGTCTTACCACCGGATTCGGACAATCGCTGCAGGTTAAGATACCTTCAACCGGTGACCAGTTATAAAAAACAAAGTCTCTTTGCGCACTATCGTAAGCAACAATGGCTACCGTATCACCGATGATTATTGAAGTATCCAGAGGAGTAACTGTTATCAAACCAGGAACCAATCCTGGTTGGATAATAACCCGTATCGAGTCGGTATTGCTGCAATTGGTCACGGTGTCGGTTATTGTCGCAACATAAGTAGTATCTGATTCGGGCGATACAGTGGGTGTATAGCTCGAAGCATCGTCAAATTCCTCGGCCGGTTCCCAATGGATTATATGGCCTCCCGAAGCCTGTATCTGGACAGAAGCTCCCGGACATACTGCTGCATATTCACTCATGTGTATGGCAGGCGGATCGTTGATCGCAATGATTTTTATTATTGTATCTCCACATCCCAGTGCATCTGAAATGATGAGTGACACATCGTAATTGCCTGCAGAAAATCTTTGTGTAGGAGTCTGACTTATGCTTGTATGACCATTGTCAAAATCCCAGAACACAGCATCATAACCTGTTGAAGCATTTTGAAAAAACACAAGTTCCTGATCGCACAATTTGTCCTCGGAATAAGTAAAATCGGCCTGTATAACATGAATATCAATAGTATCATCTATGATACATGTCCCGGAAATCCCTGTAACATGCAATTCAGGAATTATCTGACCCATTGTGCTGTAACTATGCGTTGCCGGATCATCGTACAGGATAATACTGTTTTCTCCCACATCCCAGAAAAAGGACTGAACATCGTTGGTATCCTTCATAGTAAAAGTAATGGTATCTCCTTTGCAAGCCTCGTAAAGATCTATGTCAAAATCCGCTATCGGGCCATCCACGGTAATAACATAATCAGAGGTATCGGAACACATCTGATAATATGTAATGAAACGGACATTGTATATTCCATGGGCTGAGTATGCATGATATATGTACCGGACATCAGCCTCATCGCCGTATGTTCCGTCGCCGAAATCCCAAAATGCACTGTCTTTTGAAGCATATCCGGTGACAAATTCCACGTTGCCGTTAACACATGCATTCGATTGATCTATGGTAAGATTTGCCGAAGGAGTCTGGATTACAGTGATATACTTTATCGTATCATCAGTTTCGGAGGTACTGGTATTTGTAACAATTAATAATACTTCATATACTCCGCCATTATTGAACGTGTAATCAGGATCTTCATCAGTATAGGGACCGTTTCCTCCGAAATACCATTCAAAGGTATATTGAGGGCCGGAGGATCCTTTATTCTCAAAGTGAACAGTTAAAGGATTGCATCCTATTGTATCGGATGCTGAAAAGTCGGCTGAAACCTGCGAATAAGCGTATTCACTTAGTATCAAGGTGACGGCTAACAAATGGATCAGATAAGGTATTTTTATTTTCACAATACAACTGTTTAGTTAAGCAACCAATATGGTATTTGCTTTAAAGAAGATCATAAGTACATTTATTACCGGAAATGAAAATCATATAAAATTCTTAGAATAAAAATATCATATTATCATTAATAATAAAAAAATAGTTATTCATTTTTTCAATTGTCAATAAGTCTGTTTTTTATTTTAAAGAAAATATAGTTAATTTAACTTGGATTAAAAGAAAAAATGAGAGAAAGCACCGGTCCATATTCATTTCTTGTTAAAAAGACTTTATCGATAATTCTTTTATTATACAGTGTAAGTCTTTTCTTTTTTCCGGAGTTGTCAGCACAGGATGCACAATTTACTATGTTTAACAGCAATCCATTGTGGCTGAATCCTGCCAATACAGGCAATTTTGATGGCGACTGGAGGATAAACGGCAGTTTCCGGAATCAGTGGGCAGCAACCGGTTCTCCCTTTCGGACTGCATCTGTGGGAGCTGATACGAAATTCTATCTTCTGAATCAGAAACTGGCAGGAGGCTTGTATTTTTTAAATGATGAATCAGGAATTGGCGGATTATCATTTAACAAACTGTATGCTTCAGTGGCATATGAAAAAAACTACAAAGAAAATTATTTCAGTATCGGATTGCAGGCAGGTTATGTTTTCGGATCTGTAAACAGCTGGTTGAACTGGAACCATCTGACCGGCGACTTTGATGCTCCCAGTGATGAAGAGAATTTCTCCGGAAAAACATCCTATTTTGATCTCAATGCAGGTCTCAGGTGGAAAAGAAGTATTGGCATATTTGAACCAAACGTTGGAATATCTCTGCTGCATTTAAACAAACCGAATAAATCCTTTTTTGACGGAGACGAAAAGGAAGGGATAGAATTTGTATTTCATACGGATGTTAAGGTGAAAATGAATGACGAATTCTTTGTTCTTCCTGCAATCCTGTATAGAGTGAAAGGTGGTCCCTCACAAACGATCGTTGGAACAAATGTCGGGTACAACTTTTTAGGAAATAAAACAGGTGTCAAACAGGTATATTGCGGAGTATATATTAAAAATGGTATTTTCAATGAGCTTGATGCACTTTCTGTTCTGTTGGGTGCAACAGTGCGAAGATTGGATATCGGATTGAGTTATGACTTTAATATGTCAAATCTAAGCAAGATTTCCGGCAAAATGATGGGAGCGTTTGAGATCTCTTTCATTTATAAGAGCATTAGCACAGTTTTAAATAGTTATTCAATTCCCTGTGAGAGATATTAAAACAGTCATAGCAGCATTTTTGCTTATTATTTTGTGTCATAGTATAGATGCACAGATCACAAACATTGACAAACTGAATCCATCTCAGCTGAAACGTTTTGCGAAAAACTCTGTTCGTGCCGGTGATATTCAGACAGCTATATTTTTTTATGAAAAGTACCGTAAAATAAAACCCTATAATGACTTAATAAATTATGAGCTGGCCAATTTGCACAACCAGGCCAGGAACTATGTTGAAGCAAGGGATTTGTATTTTGATGTAATTGAGAAAGCCGAGCATAAGTATCCATTGTCTCGTTTTTATTATGCACAAATGCTTAAATCCACCGGAGATTATGAAAATGCTATTGTTCATTTTGAATTGTTCAGGAAAGACTATAAAGGAAAAAAAGATTCAAGAACATATAGCAGACTGGCAAGAAATGAAATTTCAGGATGTGATTCGGCTATGCTTATTATTCAAAATCCGCTCAATGTCACTATTCAAAGCCTGAATTCAACCATTAACGGTCCTCATATTGAATTGTCCCCCATACCGGTTGATGACAATCACTTTATCTATGCATCGCTCAGAGTTGATTCACTTGTATATTTTACAGATCAAAATGCCGACACGGCCATTCCGGTCAGGCAATTTTACCATGCGCATAAGGAAGGGATGGACTGGATGGGAGGAGAGCTTCTTGAAGGAGATTTTAATATTCCCGGGGTGGAAACAGGGAACGGTATATTCTCAAGAGACGGGAATCGGTTTTATTTTACCCGTTGCCAGAAAAACTGGCAGGGAAAAGTGATATGCAGCATTTACAGAAGCACAAAAGGTGAAAATGGTTGGGAGGAAGCTGAAAAACTACCTCCGCTGATCAATGATCCGAACTATACTTCTACCCAACCTGCATTGGCAAGAACTGCAAAAAGCGACCGGGAGATTATTTACTTTGTTTCAGACCGGCCCGAAGGAAAAGGCGGACTGGATATCTGGTATACTGTATGGAACCATGAAAAGGACCTGTATAGCAAACCCCGTCATGTCGGAAGCAGAATCAATACTGCCGGAGATGAAATGACTCCATTTTATAACTACACGACCAGGACACTTTATTTTAGTTCCACAGGTTTGCCAGGCATAGGCGGACTGGATATTTTCAAGGCTTTTGGTGAAAGAAAAAAATGGTCAGAGATACAAAATATCGGCTATCCGATCAATACAAGTTATGATGATCTTTATTATACCGTGAGCCGGAAAGAAGAAGATGGCTTCTTTGTTTCCAACCGTCCTGACTCACTGGATAACAAAACCTGTTGTGATGATATTTTTTATTATCGATGGAACGATTTTATCAGGATCACGGTCACAGGTATAATTTATCCTTTTGAAACCGATCGGTTTGGCAGGAAAAAGGATCTTACGGGTTTTGATTTTATGAATCCTGAAGGGGTGGAACCGCTAAACAATGCGAAAATAGCAATGTATATGAAAGATAAGGAAGAGAATGATTATGTTTTCGTCGACAGGTATTCTACTTCTGAAAACGGAAGGTATTATTTTACACTGGTACCGGATCAGGAATATGAATTTAAAATGGAAGGATTCCAGTATTTCGACAGTAAAAATTATTTTTCAACAGAATTCTTTAATTTTTCTGATACTATTGAAATGCCTCCTACATGGGTGAATGTCTATAGTGAAAAGCCTGTCGTTCTGGAAAATATTTATTATGACTTTAACAGTGCTGAACTGACAGAGGAATCAAAAAATGTTTTGGATACTACGTTGTTGATTTTGCTGAAGGAAGCGCCTGAATTCATTGTAGAAATCGGATCACATACCGACAGCATCGGAGATTTTCAGTACAACATTGAACTTTCACAGAAACGGGCGGGCAATGTGGTAGAATACCTGATTACAAAAGGCGTTAATACCCAAAGGCTGGTGGCCAAAGGATATGGAGCCCAAAATCCTGTTGCACCAAACTTCAATCCTGATGGTTCGGACAATGAAGAAGGCAGGGAACAAAACAGAAGAACTGAATTCAGGGTGATTGGAACCATTGGAGAAGAAGATGAGGATGAAATTTATGTTGAAGATTAACAGGTAATATATAGGATTTACGTTAGATAGGCCAAATATTCTGTTTTTTATCTATTGTATTGATCTTAAGGTTTTTTACCCCCTTAGTTTGGTTTGCATACGTCTCCGGGAGAAAAATTTTATTTTTCATGCAATTTTATTTTTTTTATGCCGTTAATAATTCATCCGCAAAACAATAATTGTTCAATTTTTTAATGATTGCATATGAAACTAACTAAACTATTATGGGTTTTATTATTTGTAGTATCGGTTTCAATACCTCTGAACACATTTTGTCAGAATACTGATGGAAAATTGTCCCTGAACGAAGGAACTATCGAAAATCAATTCAATTATGTCCTAAGAAAATCAAGCGATTATGAAGATTTTAAAATGGTAAAATCATGGTGGCTGTATCGTTTGAAATCGCATGTGGCAGATAGTCTGAAGGAAGAAGCAGCAAAGCTTAATGAGTCACGGGAGCTCGTTGCACAAAGAGATCAGGAAGTTGAAACCTTAAAAACAACACTGCAGGAAACCAATGAAAAATTACGTTTTGCAATTCAGGAAAAGAATAACCTTATATTACTTGGAATTCATCTGAATAAAACCACTTACAATACGATTGTATGGTTTCTGATTTCAGGTCTGGCTTTTTTGTCAGGAGTTTTATTTGTAATGTTCAAAAGAAGTAACAGGATCACGGTTGAAACCAGGAATTCGCTCAGTGAATTAAAAGAAGAATATGAAGATTACCGAAAACGTACGCTGGAAAGAGAACAAAAAACAGTCAGAAAATTATACGATGAGATCCTTAAGTACAAAAATAAAGTAACCAAAGTCTGATTGTAATTCATTGTTTAAATCAAAATAGATCCATCATTTGGAAATAGAAAGCAGTATAGATTAACGACCAGCAAAAAAGTCCAAAAAATAACCAGAAGTAATTGATTAATTTTTTTCCGTAGTATTTTGTTACAAGAAATGCTCCTACAGGTACTGACAAAAGAACGGGAGTTAATACAACGATTCCCGGCATCCCGTATTTTTGTTTGATCCAGACCAGTCTTCTGTTCTTAACAGAGAATTTTTTCCTGGTTGTTCTTCGTATCTTGTATTTTTCAGGCAGGTACTTTTCCCACAAATCAATGAGGAACCTGGAAAGAAAAGAGAATACAAACACACCTAAAATTCCTCCAATGTTAGTATACAAGATAGTTTCGGCAAATGACATTCGCATAAGACAAACAGCAACAGGAAAGGTCAAAGCAAATTTCCAGGTACACGATATCACAATGGTCAATTCTTTCATTTATGAACTAAAAATACAAAGAAGGAATAAATTCATGAGCTATTTTGCAATAGTAAATAAATGGTTACAGTAATAAAATAAGTTGTAAAATTGTGTTTTTCCCGACTTTTCTATAGAAAAATCCATGAATTATTTTAATTTAGTATATTTAAAGCGCTTTTGTGAAATAAAAACATATTATT
>JAFGQO010000071.1 GCA_016935615.1 Bacteroidales bacterium | reverse complement strand
TATCAGAGTTTTGTGAATTCTTTGAGGCTTCGGGACTTTGTGGCTATATTAAAATATTTACCTTTTGAGACAGCCTCTTTTCTTATTTCCTTCGAATCCACATATAAGCAAACTTATCTGTGAATTCTCAGAAAAGAAGAACACGGCTTAAGCCGTGTTTTTTTATTGTTTGTGGGAACTGCTGGATTCGAACCAGCGACCCCCTGCTTGTAAGGCAGGTGCTCTGAACCAACTGAGCTAAGCTCCCAAATATTTTTATGAACTCTATACTTTCTCTTCCGGAGACTTCTCTGAACCAATCCCGAAAATCACAAAATCTGTGATTTTGATTGATTTTCGAGGACTCTCGAAAAATGTTGCAAATCAAAGATTTGCTATTTTTCGGAGCTGAACTAAGCTCCCTTTTTTATTCCCATCATAAAAATTGAGGTGCAAATATAGCAGTCTTTTTGATATTCGAAAAACTTACGACTTAAAATTCGTTTTGTAAATAAAAAACTCTTCGTTCTTATTTGCCGGGTTTAGCCTCTTCATGATCCTGTCCCCCAGACTGGGTTGTATGTATGCCTCCCTTTCCAGATCCGGGAAATAGTTCTTCATATATTCCACCCTCTTTTCCAGATCAATGTCTTCAACAAAGATGATGTATTCAGGCCAGTCTATACCATTATCCTGGTCAAATACGTGCATGGAATAAACGACAAATTGATATCTTATCAATGAATAATTTGTTGTATCCTCCGGATTGTCCTCAGGAAGAGTAATCACTTTCAATGGTTTCCCCGCATACAATACAGGCATCATCATAGCACCCCTTCTGCCGGTATCATCAACAAGAACCGTATTCACCTGCTCTTTTATGGGATAAAAATATGCCATGGCTTCTACTCTCGACTTTTTGGAATACGTAAGACTGACCGGAATAAGCAATAGTATATTGGTAATCCAGAAAAACCTATAAATGTTTCTGAGAAATGCCGGTCTTTTTTTCCAGAATCCGGACTGACCGACAAATTCATTCCAACCTATCATACCAAGCATGATCACCATAGGAATAATGGTAAAAATGAATCTCTCCTGTCGGTTGGGAAAGTATGTATGAAAGGCGAGAAACAGAAAGTTTGGAAGAAACAACAACAAGTGTTTTTTCCAGATCCTGAAAAACCCAAAGAAAATAAATATGCTTACCGGTGGGATCAGTAGTCCGAGAATGATCTCAATATACATCAATACATTTTCCTGGTTGCCATAAAGCCCCTTATGACTTATATTGTATACTACATATTCCTTCATCTGGATAAATGGTTCTCCCCACAGAATAAGATCGGTAAGCCCATGGGTCAGTAATAACGCAACGATTGCTCCAACTCCGAAAAGCAGGGTATCCATCCATTTTCTTTGAATAAGAAGCGCCAGCCCCATGCCAATTAAAAATATTCCGACCTGGTAGCGAATGGCCATAGCTATGGCTATGATAAATCCCGCAAAAAAAACGTTTTCCGTTCTTTGCCAGGTGAATTCAACCCTGTCATCAAGTTTGATATACAACCAGGAGCCCCAGAACAGAAAAGGAACAGCGACTATTTCCACAAGATTGCGGACGGATAGAAAAGGCATAAACCAAAAAAGAGCCAGCATGAGACCGACAGCAATTGCTGTTTTCTTATCCGCTAATTTTTCGGCGATCTGATAAGCATATTTCACTGCAACAAGTGAAAATAATGCCAGCAACAGGCGAAGGAAAAACATCTTTATTTTTGGATTGTCAATCCCAATCATCTTCAGAAAAGCAAACTGGAGGTAATTGATGGAGGGATAAGCGATGTTCTGAGCTTCCATTTTTTTCCCTGCTTCCTGTGATTCGGGCAACCATCCTTCATAATCTTCACCAACTGTCCACGACCAGGGAGTCTCAACGGCTAAGAAATGATCATCATGCATGCCATAACCCTGTGAAAAGATAACAGAAATAAATCGTATTATAAATGCCAGAATGAGTATGATAATTAAAGGATTTCTTTCCCACCGGACACGAAACATCGTATATAAGGATCTCAACATATAAAGATTTCACAGATTAAGTATGAGGATATTTTGAAAAGCACTATTCAAAATGATACAGAAATACTATAGTGGCCTCATAAGCAGGCTTTTTATTCCCTTCAATTTCCAGCGTTGCTTTCATATGTGCCCTGGTGATACCTCGTAAATCAATTATATTCTCCAGCTTTGCTCTTAATCGTACACGACTGTTAACCGGAACGCTTTGATTGAATTTCAGGTTTTCAATACCATAATTTACCATTAGTTTAACATTTCTGACATCAACAATTTGCAGCCACAAATAAGTTAGCAATGACAGTGTTAAATATCCGTGAGCAATTGTTGTTTGAAATGGCGATTCCTTTTTTGCTCTTTCGGTATCGACATGTATCCATTGATGGTCATAAGTTGCATCGGCAAATGTATTGATCTGTTCCTGTGTTATGATATGATAATCTGAAACACCGATTTCTTTGCCCAGAAAGGCTTCTAATTCTCTGTAATTATTAATGATAATCTTGCTCACTTTTTTAAGGTTTCGTTTGTATTTGAAAAATTGAAGCTCTCCGCCGTAAGCAGCGAGTAACTATTCTCACGAGCATAGCGAGTAATCTTCGATCCTTTTTTTATTTATTATTTTTGTGCTTGCTAACCCCGTAGCAAGCTACGGGGAATACGCTCGCAGGATTCAAAAATACAAATGTTTATTTTTTAAGTGAAGAAAAGCAACTATATTTTACAATTACCTGCATTATGACATTCTTAATTCTTGTTAATTACCTGTTTTTATATGGCATGAAACTTAGGTGATCAGAAACCTTAATTTTATTGAAGTATAGTAACACCCCAAAAAAACTCTTAACATAATATAACATTCTGAAAGCAATACTTCTGACGAATAAGAACGTTATATTAGAGATGAAAATATTTATTATATTTTTACTGAATAACTAAAATCCTGAAGATATGAAAAAAATAATAGTATTCGTGATGACCATA
The DNA here is from genome assembly GCA_016935615.1 of Bacteroidales bacterium. Classification (GTDB taxonomy): domain Bacteria; phylum Bacteroidota; class Bacteroidia; order Bacteroidales; family UBA10428; genus UBA10428. The sequence goes on along the minus strand of JAFGQO010000071.1, from coordinate 2,880 downwards.
CTGATCAGTTTGGCATCATTCAGCCAGGAGAAGCAGGTATTGAGTAAGAAAGAAAAAAAAGCACTTGAAAAAGAGCAGCGTAAAGCAGAAAGAGAAGAAGCAGATGCCGAAAAAAGGGAAATAGTCGCTTTGATGCTTGAACATCAGCGTTTTGTTCTTGAAGCCAATTATGTAGGTGATGGGAGAGGACAACGTGTCCCGGTTTCCTCTCTGATTAACTTTATTATAGTGGATTCAAACTCTGTTGTTCTTCAGCTGGGATCAAACTTTGGCATTGGTATTAATGGAGTTGGCGGAGTAACTGTTGAAGGAAAAATAACGAAATACGAAGTTCAGAAGAGGGAGAGAAAAAAAAGTGTTTCATATTATGTCATGTTATATATAACCTCTTCGGCAGGAATCTACGATATCAGCATGAATGTTAGTGAACTTGGCTATACGGATGCAACTGTTAGAGGAAATGTTTCAGGGCAATTAACCTATTCGGGCGAACTCATACCAATTAAATTATCGAATGTATACAAAGGTCAAACCAATTACTTCTAACTAGATAAGGCCCGGGATTTCAGACACTATTGCATTGCCCGATACATAAATTAATGACACAAACAATACTGAGAAAAAAACAACAGATCCAGGTACAAAATTAAAATTGTCTGATCATAATAATTTCCGACAAGCACTTTATACTATGTATTCTTTTCGCTGGTATAATCTTTCTTATTTTTTATACCAACTGTCATAAAAACCATCCTGTTTGTCAATATTTTGTATCAAAGGAAAAATTAAAGCGTATCCATGAACAGATAGAATAATTGTGGAGGATTAAAAATGGATACAAAGCAAAACCTGAATATCGAAGGCACAAGTTCATTGCCGGCGGTATTTTTTACTACAGAAGGAAGACTGAAAATTGAAGGAAAGATAATCCCTGACAATGCATTGCCTTTCTTTCAGGTGCTTTACAATTGGGTTGCTGATCTTGAAATTCATTCGGTTGTATTTGATATCAACATTGAGTACATGAATACAAGTGCTTCAATGCAAATGTTTAAACTTTTGAAACAACTTGAAGAAAACTGTATGATAAACGACGTTGTTGTAAACTGGTATTATGAAGAAGACGATGAAGACCACTATGAAACAGGATTGTTATTTGAAGAAAAGCTGAGTCGTATGAAATTCAACTATTGCAGTTTTGTTTAACTTACTGCTTTATATGCCTTCTGGTTCTGTTCAATAAATATTTGATATGAGAGCCGTAAGGATCTTTTTCCTGCGCCTTCAAATAGAACCTTTCTGCTTCCTTATAATCTCCGATTTCATAATTAAAATTTCCGAGAAATATGTATTCTTCCGGGAGCGAATATTGTCCCTGATCAATAAATTGCTTATAATAATTTTTGGCCAATAAAGTATCTTTTTTCAACATCGCCCTGCTGATATGATCCAGATTCACATAGTTATAAACCATTGCAAAAGAATAATCAGTTTTAACATTTAGAAATTCTGGGTAATTGGCTGCCCTTCCTTCCTTTCTTGCCTTTTCAATCAACACCGGAATAGAAGCTCTCCCCTTCTTATCTATATGTGTTAAAAACATATCTGTATACGGACTCATTCCTTTCGAAGAGAAGACCATCCATTTGCTGTTAGGCGACCATGCATGCCAGGAGTTCATCCTCCAGAAATTACACCTGAGTTTTCTGGCTCTTCCTCCCTTAAGGGGTACTATATACAACTTGCTATCCGGCATAAGCAGCATATAATTTTCTGATTTGCAGAAGACAAGCCATTTCCCGTCGGGAGATACGGCGGGGAAATAATTACTCATGCCATTCTCCGATGCTCCTTTTATGGGTTTTGCCTCACCTCCTTTGCCACCATTGAAAGGCACAATGCAAACATCAAATTTAAACTCCCGCTCTCCGTTTACAAATTCTTCCTTAAGGTCCTCATCACCGACAAAAGTCTCCGTTGTGTCTTTTCCATATGCCAGTGCCCTGGCTCTCGAAAAAACAATATTTTTCCCATCAGGCGTCCAGAATGAATTTGACTGTACATATTCCGGGGAATTTGCACCTGGCAGCTCCTTAAGTTTACGTGTTTGTCTGTCATATACGGCTATGACCCCATTAACGGGAAAAAACAATTCTGAAAAAGGTATAACCTCGGGATTAAACCCAAAATTGTGTATCAAAACACGATCTTTTACTGTTGTTGCCACATACCTGGCATTTGGAGAGATCTTTGAAAATATGCCAAAGGTTTTTCTGTCCTGAAGTTTATTCCATGATATGTAATTTCCTGTATCAAATACTATGGTGTCCTGAATTTCAGCAATAAAATAACCTCCTTTATCCCTGTGAGCAGCGTCAAAATCAAGACCAATCACTTTGCCATCGTCTGAAAACGAATGACAATTTCCGCAAACCATAAATTTTTGCATGGAATAATACGGAGGGTCTTCGCTGCTTACATCAACAAGTCGGTAACTCATTGCATCAAGATGCATTTCAGCAAATGCAAACGGCAATGGTATCTCGCGATATAAAATCGGAGCCCCAACTTCATCTTCCGAAATTTTAAATGCAATCTTTGCATTCTTGTTTTCCTTCACTCCATGACGTGATACCTTGACAATTATCTGTTTATAATTGGAAGATGTTTTTAATTTGTACCATTGATCCGAATCGGGCTGCCATTCGTTTTTGCTCACTATTGTGTCTATACGGAACTCCTTATTTTTCGTATACATCGAAACTGACCAGTACTTAACTCGTTCATCGGTGTCGTACCATTTAAGTGTGGGTGCCGGAAATTCCGGTGGAAACAATGATTTATTAAACGGATATGTTAATCCAAATTCCTTGTCTTTCT
>JAFGQO010000070.1 GCA_016935615.1 Bacteroidales bacterium | reverse complement strand
TGAATGAACTTTGTGGCACAATTTTGGTTATTGAAGTGAATTGCTATTTTTGCACAATTCTAAGATAACTTTTTAAATATTTGCAAACATCTGTATATCATGAAGAAACTTATCATAATACTGCTTCTTTCATCCCCGGCTCTGCTCCTCTCAGCGCAGAATGCCACGGTTAAATGGCATACCATTGAGGAGGCAGTCGCACTCGCAAAAGCCGACCCGAGGCCAATCTTCATTGATGCCTACACCGACTGGTGCGGCTGGTGCAAAAAGCTTGACAAGGATACCTTCTCTCATCCTGTCATCGCCGAGATACTCAACACGAAATACTATGCGGTGAAATTTGATGCCGAGGGCAAGGAGCCTGTCATGTTCCAGGGAAGAAAGTTCGTCAATGACGGATCACTGGGCAAAACGCACCAGCTTGCTTATGCACTGCTGCAGGGTCAGCTGGGATATCCTTCCATCGTCTTCCTCACCCCCCAGAGTGAGCTCATTACACCTGTCTCCGGATACAGGACCCCCGTGCAGATAGAACCCATGCTCATGTACTTTGCCGGCACAAGCTGGCAGAAACAGAGCTTCGAGGATTTCATGAAAACATTCAAGGGGCAGGCGGAATAAGTCTGTATAGTCACAAAGTCGAAAGTCCCTAAAGCCGAAAGACTAAAGGTCTGTGGTTTGAGGTCAGAAGTTTGAAGGTCATAGCTCTGTCGCTGCGCTGAGGCCTGTGGTCGTGTCGTAGCGAGTCGGAGATCCCGACCGAATTGAAAATCCTGACTGAAGCGTCAGGAACGCCGGGACAGTCCTACTGGCTAAGTGAATTACTATCAATTCTTAATATTTAACTATTATCCGGTTAATCATTTTGAATGACTGTATGCTTGCCTCTCAGAACATTCATATCAACTTTTTCCCTAAAAATATTCCTCAGTTTGAAAATCGCTGCTCTAAGTTTGTTTCTGTAGTTTTACCATTGTGGATATGATTTTTCGCAAGAAGCTATTTACAACACCGGGGGAAGCATTGGGGATTACTCCTTTTTTTATTAGTTTAGTCGGACGCTAGTATACGATTAATTATGAGTAAAAAAACATCAGGAATTCCTGATATTCCATTGCAAGATAATGAAAATGACATGCTGCAAATCTTGTCATTTGAAATTGCACTAAATGAGTTTATAAGAAAAACTTCAACGCCTATTTCAATAGCATTACAAGGCGAATGGGGAAGCGGAAAAACTTCATTTATGAACCGTATGAATTATGAAATTTGCAAAAACAATAATGCAAAGTCATATGGAATCTGGCTTAATACCTGGCAATATGCTTTGCTGAAAAATAAGGAGAATATTCTTGAAGCAATTATTCTTGCATTGATTAATGATGTTTTAGCTATTTCTAAAAAAGAATATCCTGATAAATTTAAAACTCTTGCAGCAGATATATACAAAATAGGCATAACCATATTCAAAGGTATTTCCAAAATTGCTGTAAAAACTGCGTTTTCCCAATTAAACTCAGACCTTGCTGATGCTGTTGATGAAACTGTTTTTACCGAAAAAGATGAAGCATCATATAGTCTGAGTGACTTAAAAGATAAGCTCAGTGATTTGATTAGTGAATTGATGCAAAGGAATTCCGAAAATGCGAAAACTCAAAAATCTTTCATCTTTTTTATCGATGATTTAGACCGTATAGAACCTTCACTTGCCGTGAATATCATGGAGCTTCTAAAAAATATTTTTGATATTAAGCACTGTATTTTTGTCCTTGCTATTGATTACGATGTAGTAGTAAAGGGATTAAAAAGCAAGTTTGGTGAGCTTAACGTAGAAAACGAAAGAGAATTCAGGTCCTTTTTCGATAAAATAATCCAACTGCCTTTCCAAATGCCTGTTACATCCTACAATATTGAAGAATATCTGAAAGAATTATTGGCTTCGATAGAATATGTTAATGATAACGAAGTTCAAAATGAAATCTTTATGCGTTCGCTTGTCAGGCTGACCAATTTGTCGGTTGGAACAAATCCAAGAAGTATAAAGCGTTTAGTTAATACTCTATCTTTTGTTAACTTACTTATACTGTCAAAATCGAAAATTGAAAACGACGAATTAACCTTCATAAGCGATTACAAGCAAATTATTTTTGCACTTACATGCCTGCAAGTTGCTTTTCCCGATATTTTCAACCTACTAACCGACAACCCGAATATAGAAAACTGGACATACGAGTTTGCTCACAAAAAAAATATTGAAGTAAATGAAGAGGACAGAAATAATCTTCCTATTTGGGAACACACTATTTCCAGTTTTTGTAATAAAAATGAATTTTTAAAACGAAACGTTTACAATATTATCAGCATAATAAAAGAAATGCAGATAATTGCCGAAACCAATTACAGGAAATTAAGTGAAATTCTACCTGAAACAGTTGAATTATTATCGGTAACCAATGTAGAATCAGACAAAATCAAACCAATATTAGAAATTAATGAAATCAGAGTGCTTTATGCATTAAATCAAAGACTCCTTCCTGCAATTAAAGAAAAATTAACAGAACCCCTGGAATTTGTAGAAAGAAAAGGAAGAATGATCGCCAGAATTACTTACAAGTTTGATAACCAAAAGAAAAATAATACGGTGAGTTTGGCTGTTTTTTCAAAACATAACAATATTTACCTGAAAATAGGCGACACAATAGAGCTTTTTTCTGTATCAGACACAAATAAAGATGCATGGCAATATCTTGAAGAACAAGGGAAAACAGAAGTTTTAAATCAAATTGCAGCCGATTTTATGTCATTAGAAAACAGGTGTGATCATATAAGATTGGCAAACACTACTCGTAGTGGATTATTTCTAAGAAATAAATATGTTGTACTAGAACAGAATTATCAAATAGTCACTGACCATACAGAATATTTATATTCCGACAGCATTATTGATGAATTAAGCCGATTTGTTATCGATTATATGAAAATGATCTACAAAATTAAGAATATAGACTGGAATTATAATTAGTTAAAATTTCACTGCTATTCTTCATATCATTTAGCTTCTTATGACCTCTGACCAGACTGCTTATTGCCAACCGACTTCAAAAAAATAGTATACATTTGCTGCACCCCGGGTCATTCGGGTGCTTCTATTTCAGCCCCCAGATGGAGACAAGCGAACAAATAGGTAAATGGTATGATGGCTTTGCCGGCAGGCAGGTGAAGACCAGCGTTAACCTGAGACACTATAAAATCATGGAGTTTCTGACATCCGCAGGACTCTCTCGAAACGACAAGGTCCTTGAGATAGGTTGCGGAATCGGCACCCTGACGGGACTGATGGCGAAATACCTCAGGAGAGGTGAGATTGTCGCGGCTGACATCAGCGCTGAATCCGTATCGACGGCCCGCAAGAGACTCTCC
>JAFGQO010000008.1 GCA_016935615.1 Bacteroidales bacterium | reverse complement strand
GGAGAAAAAGACAAAGACAAGGCTATTGAAGATTTCAAGAGCCAGGTCAGCGCACAGCTTGGCTTATAATCTGATTTAATGTGTAATGAAACAGTGCGCCTGAAAACGCACTGTTTTATAAATATGTAAGATGAACCATGGGGCGGGTTGTTGACCGATTACGACTTTGGCCGTTTTCCTGTTGTTCAGTGAATGTTTTTTCGCGGGTCTCAGAAGTAGACCTGTTATTTTTAAGATGATTCAGATTGCAATAGTGTCACAAAAGACCGGATAGCCGGACGGACAATTTAAGGATAAGTGCCTGTCAAGGGATTTTGTTTTGTTCTCGGTTGCTATCTATTAAGTTATTGATTTTGAAATTTGAAGGGGAATCAAATGGCGCAGAAGAAAGTAGGAGCAGAGACCCGGATTAATCGCTGGGGTTATTTTTTCGTTTTTCCTTTCGTGCTTGTGTATGTACTTTTTTCGCTCTATCCGACAATATATACCTTTATGATTGCTTTTACCGATTTGAAAGGTTTGAAGCAGTCTTTTACTTTTGTTGGATGGGTAAACTTTGTCAGACTTGTGCAGGATAAATATTTCTGGGGTGCGGTGTTTAACACCTTTATCATGTGGGGCTGGAACTTTATTCCGCAGCTTGGTGTAGCGTTAATTCTTGCTATCTGGTTGTCTGATATTAGGCTTCGTCTCAAGGGGAAGGGGCTTTTTCGTGCATTGATTTACATGCCGAATCTTTTGACCGCTGCTTCAGTTGCGATGCTTTTTAGAAGTTTGTTCGCATATCCAATCGGACCTGTGAATCAGTTTCTGCAAAACTATCTGGGCCTTTATGAGGTCGTAATCAGAGACGGTCAGTCGATAAAAGAGGCTTTCCAGTTTTTTCGGGATGTGACGATGTCGAGGGGAATCGTAGCCTTTATCCAGTGGTGGATGTGGTACGGCCAGACTGTAATACTTCTCATGGCCGGAATAACGAGTATTTCTAATTCGCTTTATGAGTCCGCAGTCGTTGACGGTGCGAGTAGCTGGCAGACAACGTGGTATATTACTTTGCCGATGCTTCGTCCAATGATGCTGTTTATACTGGTTACCTCAATGATCGGTGGTATGCAGATGCTTGAAATTCCCTTTCTGTTGACGGATATGAGGGGGGCACCTGATTTTAAAATCCGAACGACCTCGGTGTATTTGTATAATATGGCATTTCAAGGGGTCAATGATTATGCCTATGCTGCTGCAATTTCGATCGGCATGTTCATTATTACCATCATTTTTGCTTTGGTAATTTATTTCTTCATGCAGGATCGTACTGAACCCAAAGGTGCGAGGTAAAAGAGATAATTATGAAAGGATTTAATAAAGACGGTTTGCTGTTTAAGCACACGGGTATACATATTATTATGTTGGTGCTGGCGATTGTGGCTATTTTGCCGATTTACATCTTGCTCATTAACGCAACCCGTTCTACTGAGCAAATAAATGCGGGAATTTCTTTGATCCCCGGTATGAATGTTGTCTATAACTGGCGTGCATTAACGTCCAGAGGATTTCAGATCACACAGGGTTTTTTCAACAGTCTTTATCTTGCAGTACTAATGACAGTTCTTGGTGTTTACTTTTCATCAATGACAGCCTACGGATTGCATGTGTATAAATTTAGAGGTCGTAGTTTTCTTTGGGGTTTGATATTGCTGGTGATGATGCTTCCACCGACACTGTCTTTTATCGGTTTTTATCAGTTTGTAGCTCGTCTGAAAATGCTTGATAACTACATACCGATTGTTGTTCCGGTAATTGCTGGTGCGGGAACTGTATTGTTTTTGCGGCAGTATCTTTCGTCTATTTTACAGATGGATCTTGTAGATGCTGCGCGTATTGATGGTGCGGGCGAATTTCATATTTTCAATATGATTATTCTGCCTATTATGACTCCGGCTCTTGCTGTTCAGGCAATATTTTCTTTTGTGGGTTCATGGAACAACTTCTTTACTCCATTTGTTCTTATATCCAGTGTTAAGAAATATACGCTACCTATGCTTGTTCAGATGCTTCGAGGTGATATTTATCGTACGGAATACGGTGGGATTTATCTGGGAATTGCAGTTTCGATTGTTCCCATTTTGTTTTTCTACGCGTTCATGTCGAAATACATCATATCTGGTATTATGATGGGCTCAATTAAAGAATAAATGTTGTACCGGAGAGGCCTGCTGGAAATATATTTCCAAGCAGGCCTTCTTGTTTACAGATATTATTATTATTCGCATGTAATAGGCTGTCCCATTTTCATGAGCAATTCGGATAGATAAATCGCTAAAAAATTTGAAGCGTTACTATTCGGGGTGTATAATGAATGGCGGGGCAGCTTTTTTATTATCAGGGGAAACATATGAAAGGAATAAGTATAACCAGAATCCAGGAAACGCGGCCAAAAGATGCAGAAGGGCTGTTTGTTGATTTCGAAAATGAATTATTTTACAAAATCAGTCATTATAATCAAATACCGTCTTTTTTTATGACAATTGTGAGTTCTTCAGATGTATGGAATTATCTGTGGTCGAATGGCGCATTAACTGCGGGCAGAATCAATAGTGATCATGCAATTTTTCCGTATTATACCGCAGATAAGGTTATGGACAATAGATTCTGTACTGGGTCTTACACTGCAATATCAATAGAAATCGGAAGTGAAAAATACTTGTGGGAGCCATTTTCAGAATTTCAGCAAGGTTTATGGAAAATTGAAAGAAATCTGTATAAAAACAGTAGCGGCTCAAAAATATATTTCGAAGAAATTAATCATGATTTAAAATTAAAATTTCAATACGGATGGATGTCGAGTGACAAATTCGGCCTGGTTAAACATTCTCGGATATTCAACAACGGAGATTCCACACAAAATCTTGTAGTTCTGGATGGATGCAGAAATATTCTTCCAGCCTGTATAACTTCAACATTACAAAATGACAATAGTGTGCTTCTTGATGCATATAAAAGGACAGATATAAATGAGGAAACGGGACTAGCAATATTTTCAGTGACCTCGATTGTGACGGATAAAGCCGAGCCAAGCGAAGGTTTGTATGCGAATATAAGCTGGTTTACCGTGAATAAAGATGAGTGCACATTGCATCTTTCACCCGCTACGATTGATACTTTTCGCCATGGAGATAAATTACCGGATGATAAAATTATTAAAGGCGAGCGTCCTTCTTTTTTAATTAAACGTACATTACAACTTGAAATTGAAAATCACGTTGAGTGGTATCAGGTATTTGACACCGATCTTGACTTGGCTGCTATTAATGAATTGAAGTCACAAATTGTTGATCGTGATAAAGCAAAGCACCTTCTTATACAGGATATTCGGGATGGTGTTAATAAACTTGACAGGTTTATCTCTGAAGCAGACGGCATACAGAATACCGCCGATAGAAATACTTGCATTCATCATAAATCCAATGTGATGTTTAATATCATGCGTGGTGGTTTTTTCATTGGGAACATGGATATTGATATCAATGACTTTTTATTGTTTTCACTTGAAAGAAATCGAAGTTTACACAAAGAAATCCAAAAGGTGTTACAGGGTTATAAGGGAAATATATCATATTCTAATATTAAGAATTTGATTATAAATCAGAACGATAAGCAAATGTTGCGTATATTTCTTGAATATATGCCGCTGTCATTTTCAAGACGCCACGGGGATCCCAGCCGGCCTTGGAACAGATTTTCTATTGAGATTAAAGACAGGAATGGAAATCCCAAGTTGAATTACCAGGGCAATTGGCGCGACATTTTTCAGAATTGGGAATCACTCGGTTTGTCATATCCTCTATACTTTCATAATATGATTGCAAAGTTTTTGAATGCGTGTACTGCCGATGGATTTAATCCTTATAGAATTACCAGAAGCGGGATAGACTGGGAAATTCAGGAACCGGACAATCCATGGTCAAATATCGGATACTGGGGTGATCATCAGATTATATATCTGGCAAAACTTATTGAGTGGCAAAATCGTTTTGACCGGACGACACTCATCGGTAATCTTAATGAGTGCCTTTATTCAATTGGCAATGTCCCTTATCGTATTAAACCTTATTCCGAAATCATTAAGAATCCCAGATCAACGATATTGTTTGATACAAAAATGCATGAAAAAATAATATCCGAAGAAAAGGAATATGGTTCGGACGCCCGCCTTGTACGCGATTCACAGAATAAAGTGGTACTGGTGTCCATGACTGAAAAAATTCTTCTACTTATTCTGGTGAAATTAGCCAATTATGTACCCGGCGGGGGGATATGGTTAAATACGCAACGTCCCGAGTGGAACGATGCAAACAACGCCTTGGCAGGATATGGCTTGTCAATGGTAACTTTATACTATCTTAGAAGATTTCTGTCTTTTCTGAAAGAACTGTATTCTGATGCGAAGGATCAGAGATATTCTCTGTCTATTGAAGTGGCGGATTTTTTCTCAGAGCTTGTAACGATATTCAGTACACAAAAGCCGGAGCTTATAGACAACTCTCTTTCACGAAGGGAATTCATAGATAAAACCGGTTTGTCTTTTGAGAATATGCGAAACAAGTTATATTCCAATTCCTTTTCCGGCATAAAAAAAGAAATCGAGAAGAAAGATATAATCGATAGTCTGACGGTATTTCTTAGTCATTTGGAATATGCTATAAAGCTTAACCGTCGTCCTGACGGATTATATCATGCCTATAATACGATGCTAATCGACAATGAAGGCGGAATTAATATCCACTATCTTTATGAAATGCTGGAAGGGCAGGTCTCTGTTCTTTCAGCCGGTTTTCTTGATGCACATGAAGTGATTAATCTATGCGAGCAATTGAAGAAAAGTGAATTGTTTAGAAAAGATCAGTATTCATATATTCTTTACCCGAACAGGGATCTTCCTCATTTTGAAAACAGAAATGTTGTTTCTTCAACAGATATTCGGGAAATTCCTTTGTTACGTTTAATGTTGGATAACAATGACAATTCAATTGTGAAAATTGATTCTAAAGGAATCGGCCATTTTAATCCTGATTTTCGAAATGTACATGATCTTGAAAAAATGCTGAAAGAACATATCCTTTGCGGAAAATATTCAGAAGAACTAATTGATAATTCAAGATTAATTATTTATCAATTATATGAAAAAACATTTTCGCATCAGAATTTTACAGGTAGATCGGGAACCTTTTATGCGTATGAGGGTTTGGGAAGCATTTATTGGCATATGGTGACAAAATTGCTTCTAGCCGTTCAGGAGAATATTGCAAAGCAAACTGATTTAAAAAACAAAATGAGATTAACGGAAATATATTATGATATCAGAAAAGGAATTGGATTTAATAAAACACCCTCTGAATACGGAGCTTTTCCGACTGATCCTTATTCTCATACTCCTGCAGGACAGGGGGCAAAGCAGCCGGGTATGACAGGTCAAGTTAAAGAAGAAATAATAACACGATGGGGGGAACTGGGTATACATATAGAAAACGGAAAACTATCCATTATTCCGGATTTATTGTTGAAAAATGAGTTTAATGCAGAAGGAAAGCTGAGTTTTACCTATTGTAATGTTTCTTTCGAATACATACATACAAGTGATGATTTGTGTGGAAAAGTCGATAGAATAATTCTGTATGTCAACAAAGATGGTAACGACAGTGAAACAATAATTGATGGGTGTTCATTATCTCCAGAAGATTCGGCTAGACTGTTTTCACGAAACGGGGAAATTAAGAAAATCATTGTTTATGTAAGGTAGAAGTGTGTAATCAGATCAGTATTTGTTAATACTTCCAAATGCTGATCTGCCATTTTTTAGTACACTATACGGCTGATACGCAATTGTTAAATGTTCTCAGGAACAAAAGAAAATTTCAAAAGAAATTGTTTTCAATGTTTCTTAAATATGGATTTTTGGTGATGGATATGAAAATAATATTTACGATCAGTCTGATTGCTGCTGTGTGTGTGTCTGTTTCTTGTTCTTCAAATACCGTGTCAAATGTTCCAGCAGGCATGACTTTGGTTTGGGCGGATGAATTTGATACAAATGGTGTTCCGGACAAATCAAAGTGGGATTACTCATTAGGCGGTAATGGCTGGGGTAATGGTGAAGTTCAGACTTATACAAAAGATGAGAAAAATGTATTCGTAAAAAATGGAAAACTGAATATTACAGCGATAAAAGATAAAGAATTATGGACCAGTACGAGAATAAAGACACAGTATAAAGCGGAATGGACGTATTGTTATATCGAAATTCGTGCAAAACTGCCGAAAGGCGTTGGAACTTGGCCCGCGATTTGGATGTTGCCGAGTTATGATAAATATGGCAATTGGCCGCGTTCAGGAGAAATAGATATTATGGAACATGTCGGATATGATCAGAATGTGATTCACACAACTGTTCATACGGGGGCTTATAATCATCGAATCAATACTCAAAAGGGATATCACTCCAAAATCAAGTCAGTATCCGATCGTTTTATTGTGTATGCGGTAGAGTGGCGCCCGGATTATATACAGTGGTATGTTGACGGAAAACCGTATTACCGATTTGACAACGAGAAAAAAACAGTTCTCGAATGGCCTTTTGATATTCCCTATTATCTTATTATGAATTTGGCTATTGGAGGCTCCTGGGGTGGCAAAGAAGGGATAGATCCCAATATGAAGAGTGTGACAATGCAAATCGATTATGTACGAGTATACCAATAAACAAGGGTATTATGCTCTTACTGATCATACAGTATATTTTGTTGAGTTTTATATCGGTAAGATGAGAATTCTTGATTATTATACGCGTTTGAGCAGTTGACTTAATAACAGGTATCAACTATAACATAAGTACAAATGTGCTTTTTCGTAAAGATAAAGTTAGTTCAATTGCATGAATTTTAAATATGATTACTTCGGATTGATGATAGGTTTGCATTTTAATGAGTCAAAATCTCTTTTTATGGTTTTAGAAAATTTTATTTGACAAAAAAATTTTTTCTCTCAGGATAAACTCTGATGTTTTTATGTGTCTTTTTTTTGCATAATTAACTGAAAAAAGCTTGCGCTGAGGACCTGTTTTTTGCTGAACTGCGCGCGATCATATGTTGGCTCGCAAAAGTGTGAGTGTATTGATCCGGGTGATTGTTTTGTTGATAGTGTCTGGTCTTTGAAATGTTATTGCACTTATAAAGTTGAGTATTGAAGGCGAAGTGTTTGATGTGTCTTGGTTTTGTCTTGGTTTTGTCTTGGTTTTGTCTTGGTTTTGTCTTGGTTTATTGATGAAAGGCTTCTTGGCTTATTTAACTGTGAAGAAGGTAGTGTTTCGTGGAAAACTGTTTGACAGGGCCGCGTGTCGTGTCAAATTAGTTATACAAACAAAAAAAGAGGAGGAAAAGGTGAGAAAAATTCTTATCGTTCTTGCCGTGCTCATGATCGCAATCAGCATGGGCGCATGC
>JAFGQO010000069.1 GCA_016935615.1 Bacteroidales bacterium | reverse complement strand
CTCAACCGTAATTGGAATGCTGCCTATTGCATTATCGCAAGCTCCCGGCAGTGAATGGAAAAACGGATTAGGCTGGGTGCTGATAGGCGGGATTACAAGTTCCATGTTACTGTCATTAGTAATTGTTCCAGTGATATATAGTGTAGTTGAAAGATTTAAAGCAAGAATTAAGCAGTTAAAAGAGATTTGAGTTTAGTATATTTTCCATCAAATTATCATTAAATGATAATCTCATAGAAATTATACTATAGCCAGCACACTCAATAGCAATAAGACTATATGACTTATTTTAAAATGTAGATCACATTTATGTATTTGTCCCGAATATTTAACATTTTCGGGATATTCTAAGTAATCATCTTACATCATTCCAAATCTGTAAAATTCTTCAAACAATTACCACCGAGTTCATTTTACTTGCATTTGTTTGGATTCAAACATTTACCACAAAAATAAAATTGCTGGCATTTGTTTGGAATTTTATTGCCTTTGTAAAAAGTAATATATTACCCAACCAGGTACTAAGAGATACTATTGAAACATCCTTATTTATCTCAGAAATAGTCAGCTTATCATCTAATGAACCAACCATGGAATTGAGAGAAGTAAATACAGGGATTAATCAATTCAGGCATTATGTTTTTAGAGGTACTTTTGGACTAATGGATGCAAAGCTTGCAGCTTCGAAGGCTGCTTGCCTGGCAGCAATAATTCTTACTGATTATAAAGGAGAAATACAAAGTTTTAACCCGGAAATTCCACTTACTGATTACCTGATAACCAATCCTGATTATGATTCTCTGAATAAACATTTAAAATTTGTCGCTGGCGGAGAACCATTATACTACTGGAATAGAACATTACAGATTATATACCCAGGTAAATAAATCAGAAAAAGATCAGGGATTAATCATGATTGAAAGCTAACAGAACAACATATATATTATGATATAAGTAGCTATCAATCAATGTAATATACACACATGTCGTATTTTCACCCCGACTTAAAAAAGAGTGAGATTGTGAGCGGGAGCGAGCACTCTCACTCTTTTCAGATAAACCTCAGACTCCGGATCAATTTTCAGATCCAGCTTTTAAAATTCAATGGCCTTGTAAATATTTGATTTACAAGGCCATTTTCATTAGTCGTACAAAAAATAGTACATAAACGCCAATTCATAAAAATGTTTCTTTACCTTACTAAAGAAAATAAACTAACCAAAAATATATGAAGGCATTAATGCTTTTGCTAATTACGGTATCATGGATTCCTGTAAATGCAAAAAATATTATTCTGTATTCAAATATAAATTCAGCCAGGGTACAATTTGCAGCAAGTGAAATAGAGCTTGTATCTAAAGAAAAAGGAATGGATTTTGTCAGTTATTCAAATTCCGAAAACGAAATATTGAGGGCTGATCATGTTAATATTCTGTTGGTCAGCCTAAACGAAAAAATATCTTCAGGCATTATCAAAAAGGCAGGTATAAAAAATGTTGCCGATTTAAGAGATGAAGGTTTTATAATACAAATAACAGGAAAGGGGCAAAAATCAATTTATGTATTGGGATATGATGAAGCCGGGACCATGTACGGAGGACTTGAAGTGGCTGAAATTATTAAAGTTAAGGGGATCGATGCAGTGCAAAATCAGTTGCAGAATCCTTACATGAAGGTTCGAGGAACCAAGTTTAACATTCCGCTCGATATGCGCAGTCCGACTTATACCGAACCCAGCGATGCAGCACAGAAGAACATGGATGAAATGTGGAATTTTGAGTTCTGGAAGGAATACATCGATAACCTTGCCCGTAACCGTTACAATCTTATCTCGCTTTGGAACCTGCATCCCTTTCCATCGATGGTGAAAGTTCCTGAATATCCTGAGGTTGCTTTAAACGATATCAGAAGAAGTACAGGCAATTGGAAAGAGTCCTATTCACTGAACGGCTGGGGCTTCGATGCACCTGAAATCATGAAAAGCTTTGAAGTGCTTAAGAAAATGACCATCGATGAAAAGATTGATTTCTGGCGTAAAGTGATGGCCTATGGCAAACAACGTAATGTGAAATTCTACATTGTAACCTGGAATATTTTTGTTTATGGAGTCGACGACAAATATGGAATTACCGACAAACTTGATAATCCCGTTACTACCGACTATTTCCGTAAAAGCGTAAAGCAAATGGTGCTCACCTACCCCGATCTGGCCGGAATTGGACTTACCACCGGCGAAAACATGTACGACTATACTGCAACCCAAAAAGAAGAGTGGGCTTATGCAACCTACGGTGAAGGCCTTTTGGATGCACTAAAGGAACAACCCGAACGTAAAATTGACTTTATCCATCGTCAGCATCAAACCAAAGCAAACGAGATCTCAGAAATTTTTAAGGAGATTATCAATAATAAGAAAATCAATTTCCTGTTTAGCTTCAAATATGCACAGGCACATGTTTACAGCTCTGTTAATCAGGTTTTTCATCAGGATTTTGTAAAGGATATACAAAGTGAAAACCATAAAACCTTATGGACCCTTCGCAATGATGATGTTTTTTATTTCAGATGGGGTGCTCCCGATTTTGTAAGGGATTTCATTAAAAATATACCCTACGACGTCACAGAGGGATACTATTATGGTTCAGACCAATATGTTTGGGGAAGAGATTTCCTGAGTAAAAACATCAAAGGTAAAGGACAGCTTGAAATAGAAAAGCACTGGTATCAATGGATGTGCTGGGGTAGGCTGGGGTATAATCCCAACATGGGAAATGATCGTTTTGTAGATATCATTCAATCCCGATTTCCATCGGTGAATGCGCAAGAGATGTTTAATGCATGGCAATGTGCTTCCATGATTTATCCGCTCGTTACAGGTTTTCACTGGGGAGCGCTCGATTTTCAATGGTATATCGAGTCAGGCCAATCACAACCATCGGTCTCAAAAACTCCTTCAGGATACCACGATCTCACCAACTTTATCAATCTGAAACCCCATGAAGGTACTGGTTACATTTCTATCCCTGACTATGTAAAAGCTTTTCTTTCCAAATCCGATATTGCAGGAATTACGCCACTTCAAGTAGCCGATGATATCATAAAATATTCCGATATCGCTTTAAACTGGGCTGACAAACAAAGCCTTGCCAATTCCCGGGAACTTAAGGTTACTATTGATGACATAAAAACAATGGCCTGGTTAGGCAAGTATTTTGCCCATAAAATTAAAGCCGCCACTTACTTGGCAATTTTCAGGGAAACACTTCAAAAAGAGTGGCAAAGTAAGACAATTGAGGAGTTAAATAATTCAGCAGGTTTCTGGAGACATTATGCAACACTTGGTTTATCCAATTACTACAATCCGTTGTGGACAAATCGTGTGGGATATGTGGATTGGAAAGAGAATTTTAAGTGGGCAATTTACGAAGTAACATCCAATGGAGGTAAACTCAATATGCCATCAATGCAACCCACTTCAGGAGGTACAATACTCGAGGCTGAAGATGTGTGTAATAATCATTCATTAATCGATTCGACAATGAAGGGATTTACCGGCAAAGGTTACGTTGGAAATGGCGAGGGCCATGCCAGACAGCATTTTACATGGAACTACAATGCCCAGGAGTGTGGTGAGTATATCCTGGAATTCAGATACACTTTAAATCGTGATGATGTATTCCCGATAGAATTGGATATTAATGGGAAAAAACTTGGAGAAATTGAATTCTGGAGTACAGGATGTCCCGGTACCTGGGTTTGGGAACGCGTTACCGTAAATCTTGAAAAAGGTATTAACATAATTGCCATTTCACCTGAGAGATTTGTGTTGTTGGATCATTTAAACATCATAAAGAACTGATAAAGTGCAGGATGTGGTTTTAGATTTTATGAAGATAAGTTTACTACCAAGATTTATGAGGATATCTATCTCATTCTTTGTTGTCTCTTCATCTGACTTAACAGGTAGTTCGCATTATATTTTTAGTTCTTTTACTATCGATCAATTTGATATTGCTTTTGCAACTAATACTTTCCAACATGTTGCATGGAAAGTGTGAGCATAATTCCGGAAATACACATCGTTTATTCTTACTCATTGTTGACAAGTTCCACAGTAATTCTTATTTTGCATTAATAGGGCATTTAATGAAATAAAGTAAAATGGTTTGGAAAAATCTGATATTTCACGGGGTCATAATTTTTCTTCTTTGTCAGAAAGTATCAGGTCAGACTTTTTTGGAAAAGGAGGATCGGCCAATTGCATTCTCAAACAAAGAAGTCACACTTTACGACTCGTGGATTAAACAACGCGAAACATTAAATACAAATTTCCTTCATAAACTTGACCCTGACCGGTTGTTGCATAACTTCAGGATTAATGCCGGAATAACATCCGATGCACAACCTCTTGAGGGGTGGGAATCACCTAAAATAGGACTTCGCGGACATTTCGTGGGCCATTATCTTTCTGCCTGTGCATCGCTTATTGAAAAAAACGGCGATACTATTTTGCAAAAAAGAATCAACTATATGGTAGATGTTCTATGGGATTGTCAGCAGAAAATGGGAGGAAAATACCTTAGTGCGTTTCCGGAAAAAGACTTCACAACCCTGGAAACCGAGTTCAGTGGAATTTGGGCACCTTACTATACCTATCATAAAATTATGCAGGGTTTGCTTGATGTTTACACTCTCACCGGAAATAAGAAAGCTTACGGAATGGTTAGGAATATGGCTGATTATGTAAAAGAGCGTATGGATAAACTGTCTCCTGAAGTCATCGAAAAAGTACTTTACACCTCAAATGCCAACCCTCCTAACGAACCCGGAGGGATGAACAACGTTTTACATAATTTATATACGGTATCAAAAGATACTGCACACTTGAAACTCGCATCGCTTTTTGACAGAAAATGGTTTACCCAGCCATTGTATGAAGGGCAGGATATATTGCCCGGGTTGCATTCAAATACTCACCTGCCCCTCGTAATCGGCTTTGCCCGTCGTTACGAAAATACAGGTGAGACATATTACCGCGATGTAACGGCAACTTTCTGGGATATTCTGATACATCATCATACTTACGTAAATGGTTCAAGCAGCGGACCCCGTCCAACAGCGACAACTCCCACTTCACGAACTGCAGAACACTGGGGATTGCCTGATCTAATCAGTAAAACACTTACCAGCGAAATTGCTGAATCCTGCGTATCGCACAACACCCAGAAAATTACCAGTACAATGTTTCAATGGACAGCTTCACCCGAATGCGCCAATGTGTATATGAATACATTTTACAATTCTGTGATGGCATTGCAAAACAGTGAAAACGGAACTTACGTTTACCACCTCCCGTTAAGCTCACCCCAAAATAAGAAGTTTTTAAAAGAATCGGATTTCCGGTGCTGTAACGGAACATGCATTGAGGCATTTTCACACCTCAATTCGAATATCTATTTTTATAATAACAACAATATCTGGGTAAACCTCTATATTCCTTCCGAAGTCAGATGGAATGCCAGGGGAGTAACTTTCAGCCAAAAAGGTAATTTCCCTTCTGATCCGGCCATCAAATTTGCTGTTTCAATTAAAGAAGCTTCCAGATTTGCATTAAACTTGTTTATGCCTGACTGGATAAACAACAATACAAAATTGTTGATAAATGGTGTGCCAGTATCCACCTATTTTAAGCCACTTTCATACATAAAACTTGATCGGGAATGGGAGAATGGCGACGAAATTGAACTGATCTTTGATTACAGATTCTATGTAAAAACCATGCCTGATAATCAGAATATGCTGGCAATATACTATGGACCTGTACTTCTGGCATTTGAAACAGACAAAGAATTATTTCTTGACGGTAACATCGCCGACATCTCAAATTCAATTTCCAAACAAGGCAGCGATATGGTTTTTAAGCTTAAAAATAATGGTGCCGAATACAAACTCCTGCCTTTTTACGATATAAACAACTCTTCTTATGGAGTATATGCTACATTGGGTAACTAAACTAATGATTTGGTTTGGCTGTAATAAATGGCCTTCATTTTATGGAAATGAAAATTGTTGCCGAATTAGTGGAAATAGATTTTCATGGGAAAATATATCAGTGCATATAATGAAAATATAACTGACAGATATTGCATAAAGTTAAACATGGTTAATCCACCTTCGTATAAATCTTAGGCGGACCCGATGAGCAGGTTTATTTGGCTTCGCCGGGTTCAAACTCAGCTGTCGGTTCGGTTCCTTGGTAATTGTACCGTTCTTTGAGTCCGGAGCATTTTATGGGACTTGTACATTTTTATTAAAATTTATTCCAATGAAAAAGGTTATTATGTTTCTATGTTTTCTTCAGTGTCTTAATGTGTTTGCACAAAATGCAACAGAAGTAGAATTAATAATAACCCCCGGTGAATATTGGTGGGCAGGAGTATCCTCTCTCGGACATCAGACTCCCTACGATGAAACAACCATTTCTTCAAATGATTTGTGGGGAGATAACCTGGGGAATCAGGCTCAACCACTGTTGTTGTCGAGCAAAGGACGATATGTTTGGAGTGAAGAACCAATTAAATATGATTTTAGCAAAGGGAAACTTCTGGTGACAGTAAGGGAAGGTGAAATATTCAGCGGAACAGCAGGAAGCAACTTACGTTCGGCATACGAATATGCAGTAAAAAATTTTTTTCCGCCAAATGGAAAAATCCCTGATCCGCTGTTGTTTACAAATCCGCAATATAACACATGGATTGAATTGATGTACGATCAGAACGAAACTGATATTTTAGCTTATGCAGAGGACATTATCAGGAATGGATATTCTCCCGGGGTATTGATGATCGATGATAACTGGCAGGAGGATTATGGTGTCTGGGAGTTCTCGGCAAGGCGGTTCAGCGACCCTAAAGGCATGATAGAAAAATTACATTCCTTGGGTTTTAAGGTCATGTTGTGGGTTTGCCCTTTTGTTAGTCCTGATTCAGAGGTATTCAGAAAACTGGCTGAGGAAGGTATGCTGATACTTGATCCGCAGAAATCTAAGGAAGTACTCTGGACAAATACTAAAAACATAACTGCCATTATACGTTGGTGGAATGGTGCTAGTGCATGTATTGACCTGAGTAATCCTAAAGCCCTGAAGTGGTTTAAGGATAGACTTGATTATCTGGTGAATGAGTTCGGGGTGGATGGTTTTAAATTTGATGCCGGAGATGCAAGCTTCTATATAAATGATGTTTTTTCATTTAATGCCAAAACACCCAATGACCATACCTCCTTTTTTGCGGAACTGGGCCTGCATTATCCCCTGAATGAATTTCGTGCCTCCTGGAAAATGGCAGGAATGCCTCTGGCTCAGCGTTTGAGGGATAAAGGTCACGAATGGGGTGACCTGAAAAAACTAATTCCTGACCAAATGTCGCAAAGCGTTATGGGATATGCTTATACATGCCCCGATATGATCGGTGGCGGTGAATACCGTTCCTTCCTTAATGCATCAACTATTGATGAGGAGTTGGTTGTCAGATCAGCTCAAGTTCATGCCTTAATGCCCATGATGCAGTTTTCCGTTGCTCCATGGCGGGTATTGTCTAAGGAGAATGAAGCTATTTGTCTTAAAATGTCGAAACTTCATGAAGAAATGGGCGCTTATATCCTTGAACTTGCAAATGCCGCTTCTTTAACAGGTGAACCTATAGTGAAACCGATGGAACTGGCTTTCCCGGGAAATGGATATGAGTTGATTAAAGACCAGTTTGTATTAGGTGACAATATCATTGTTGCTCCGGTGACAGAAAGAGGAGCACGTTCAAAAAAAGTTATTCTGCCGAAAGGAAAGTGGAAAGCAGAAGATGGTCAAATCTTTAAGGGAGGTAAAGCGATCGAAATTTCAGTGCCTTTGGAAAGATTACCCTACTTCCGGAAGATTAATTGACAAAACGAGACTCACTTTTCCCGTGATTTTTTCCGCTCTGTAAAATGTATAAAATATAATGAAATGAACAGGATTGTTTTTTCACTGATAGTCTGGTTCCTGTTTTCCTGTTTAACGGGCAGAAATCTTTTAGCGCAAAGAACAGATTTAACAGGTAAATGGGATACACTCAGGCCTCTGATTAATCCTGATAAAGGATGGTATCATCACATGCTCGACAATGGCACCAACAAATATCTGATTCAGGATGAAAAGGATTTAACAGGTTTTCCGGGCATGGATCATCTGTACCTGCGGCTGGCCTGGGCTTTTCTGGAGCCTGAAGAAGGAAAATTCAACTGGTCGTACATTGATGACATAGTGGAGAAATACGTACCAATGGGTTATAAAATCTCATTCCGCATTTCGTGCAAGGAAACCGGTGCTGCACCGGGTAGTGTTCCAGTGGAAATAAACGGAATCCGATATGCAACGCCTTATTGGGTTGCTAACGAAGGGGCCAAAGGTATTGAGCGTCCTGAATTTGGCAGTGCATCATGGACTCCAGATTGGGATGATCCTGTTTATCTTGAAAAACTGGATCATTTTCACAAAGCTTTTGCGGAGAAATATGACGGTAAACCCTGGGTTCGTTATGTTGATGTAGGCAGCATTGGAGAATGGGGGGAGGGACATACCTTTTTCTCAACACGTATTCCACCTTCAGTCGACGAGGTTAAAACACACATAAGCATGTATCTAAAGCATTATAAATATTCACAAATAATTGTCACTGACGATTTGCTCGCTTACGAAAAATCAGAAGAAGATCAAAAGGTGCTACTTGATTTTGTGCTCGAAAACAAAATATCATTGCGCGACGACAGTCCCATGGTTGAATATCATGTTAATAACAACCTTCATTTATGGACCGTTTTGCACCCGGATTATTTTGAGGCTGCATACAAAACGATGCCAACCGTTTTTGAATTGGAGCATTACAGTAAAGTGAAAGAAGCCGGTCACTGGTCGGGCAAAAATGGGAATGATACAATTCCGGGAATAGGATTGAGTGGATCTGATATTTTTCGCAATGCTTTAAAAATGATTCGGCCAACTTATATCGGGTTTCACGGTTATTTGGGCGAATGGTTAACCGACAACCCGGAGTTCACAAAGGAAATGCTAAATATATGCGGTTACTGGTATTTCCCAAAGTCGGTAAATGGAACACGATTTAAAAACGGGAAATTGTCTTTCGAAATAGAGTGGCTCAATAAAGGAGTTGCGCCAGCCTATTCGACTTACCAGATCAGAGGCAAACTAATTCCGGTGGAGAATACTACTGAATCAATTGATTTTATGGTAGAAGACTCTGGAAACAAGAACTGGATGCCAGACCATATTTCAACTGAAAAATACACAGCTACACTCTCCCGAAAACCTAAAGGCGAATATTGGCTTTCCATTCAGCTTTTCGACATAGAATCGGAAAAACCGGTTGATATCGGATTAACAGAAAATTTGAAAAACAACGGATACTTTTTGATTCAGAAACTTACATTTTAATATAAGCCTTCTCACTCCCGCTCTCATACTCTTACTTGTCAGATAAACCTCAGACTATTGGATCAATCTTCAGATCCGGCTGTCAAAGCCAAATGGTCTGGTAAATCCGATTTTTATGAGGACATTTTCATTAGCATCAAGTAATTCTTTATAATTACCTTCCTGCCTTATCTTATTCAATGGTATTTTTAAGATGTTGATCAATAATTTTCTGTGCTGTTTCAATACATCTACTGTCATTTGTTTCTAACAAATCGGCATAGAATATAATTGGCGGAACCATATTTTTATTTTCCAGGCCAAATCGCCAGAATCTTACAAATACCTTAATATTCCCGTTGTTGTCCGATACTAAACCGTAGTTTTTTATCAATTCCAGCTTTTTCTCATTTGTGTATAATGTCAGAGTCTGTAGAAGCAGATAACCGGTAAAAATATTTCCGGCAGCTTCACCTCCCCAGCAAGTAGTGTTTCTTTCTTTTTTAACTTCTTCCAGTTATTAAAGTTTTCAGCTTTCATGAATATAAAATTGCCAATATTTTTAGCAATCTCACGGTAGGTGTCATTGTTTTTTTCTTCATTTTACAGGAATAACAGAATTGTTTTCAGTCCTGCCTTTGTGAATGCTCTACCACGCTTCTCACGATGAAGGTATTTTTTGTTGTTACCTTCTATCCTAAGGAGGAAATTGTCAGCCTCAATATTAATATTGCCATTCAGGTCAATATATCCTATTTTATGCTCTTTAAGGAGATTTCTGATGTTGGGAAATATAGTTTCTGCAATGACAAGAAGTGGGTCATTGGTCTTAGCCTGATGAAAAATTTGATCCAATTGGTAATTCCTGAGTTCCTTCTTGATTTCGACATAGAACTTTTGTGTGGTCTCTTTATAGGTAATTGTCAGAATCCCATCTATATTCTTAGTGACAGGCTCTGTCCATAAAGCATTGATATTATGCTCTTTTAGAATTTCTTCTGTAACCGTATATATCAGTCTCTCTCCCATCTGTGTTCAAAATAAAATGATGTTCACGTAACGTGAACAAGTAAATATATTGAACATTTAATAATTATCCAAATAAATCTTGAAGGAAATATAGACGTGAGATCTAACTTTATTAAAAATGTAGTGAAATTGGTAGTTTGGCTACCTATATTGAAAAATATTTAATGAAATCAGAAATCAAATTCCAGAAGTTCTTCTTCTTTATTGACTTCATTCCATAGCCTGATTGACATTAACTCGTCATATTCTTTGTTGTCAAGAAGTCTCCAGGCCACTTTAGTTCCCTTTAATAAAGTCTGACGAACAGTTACTATTTGATTTTTTGAGAAGAAAAACAGACTGCAGAATAAATAACCTCGTTCAAAATGGACATCAGTGAGACGTACAATCTCTAAATTGCCATCTTCTTCATAAGTAAACATCTTCTCCAGACTTATAACTTTACCAGTTGTGCAAATGCTATCATTGTCAATATGAAACCAGGACCGATGAAAAAAACAGCCAACTCTTAGCAGCCAGGATTTTTAAAAGATCTTCTATTGTCATTCTTTCAAGAACTCGTTGAATAAATGTGTTTTAAGATGGACATCTATAGCGGATCAGGACCGAATTTGCTTTAACTGTCTGAATGTAATTCAGGATTATGTTTTGCCTGATGAATGCGTATGGCTTGATAAAGAGTTATTTGAAGGCTTTCGTTTCTTTCTCTTGCCGATCCCTAAGTCCTCGTTAAATCCTATGCTGTTCTCCCCATTTGTTATTCGGAATTCAGATGCAATACTTTCTATCTTCATTCTTTCTCCTTCCAACTCAAGCACTGATATAATTGTTGAAATTTTTTGGCTAACTACAAATTTGG
This sequence comes from Bacteroidales bacterium, assembly GCA_016935615.1. GTDB lineage: Bacteria > Bacteroidota > Bacteroidia > Bacteroidales > UBA10428 > UBA10428. The sequence continues at coordinate 331 of JAFGQO010000069.1, read as the reverse complement.
GTTAATTTTGTTAATATCTCGTTTTTAAGGCTATTTCTCCCAGTTCCTTTACGGTTTCTTGTGTTGTAAATACGACCCTTCCATTTTTTGAAAGCACTTCCCATGCAATTACGCTGGTAATGTCATCAATTGCATCGGGTTGCGAGGATTTTGAGGCCAGTTCAAAGGTTTTTTCATTCTTCATAATTACAGCTTGTGCGAAGTTTTCATGAACTATCAGCAGATCGCCACGGCCATCAATGGCAGCCTGGTAAATATCCTGAAGGCCGGTTAACCCTTTCCCATGCGCTATTGCCTCTTTCATCTCCCCAATGGCTTCAATTCTTTGCTT
>JAFGQO010000007.1 GCA_016935615.1 Bacteroidales bacterium | reverse complement strand
TTTTTATGCCTTTTTTTTTGGGTGACGGGTGATGGGTGATGGGTGACGGGTGACGGGTGATGAGTGACGGGTGACATGCAACTGGTGTCATGTAACGATCTGTATTCATGCATCCAACTTTTCAATTAAAGAACTTCCTTTAATTAAAATAGATATTGTCTTCTAAGTATTCAATTCTATAACTCTTTAATAATTTTTTCGGTATAAAGTATTTTTCCGTTGCTACTGATTGTAAACAAATAGATTCCTTGTTTGAGGTGACTAAGGTCCAAATTTTCTTCTGAACTTATTCGTTTAGAGAATACAAGGCTTCCTTGTGAATTATAAATTTGTAAATCTGTCTGTATTGGGTTTTGTATAATCAGCGTTTTGTTGAATGGATTTGGAAAGAGCTTAGTTTGTGATAAATTAAAATCTTCAATCCCAACATTATTACAATATGTATCAGCAAGTTGTGGAAAATAATGCATTGTGAGGTAATTAAGAAATACTTCAGCAGTTTTAATTGCAAATTCTTTTCTTGCTGTGCTAACAAACCGAACATCCTGATTGCATTCTATTTGTATTCCATCAATTGTTCCTTCAGTTTTTGAACCATGTCTCTCGGTATTGTAACCTCCACCAAAGTATGTTTCTCCAACTAAAGGAAAAGGATCATCTATACTTGGAACGCTGGGATAAGCTTTTATCGCAAACAATGTTCCCAGACTTCCCATCCCGCGAAGCAGTTCAGAATGCGAAAGGTTAGTTACATTGTTATTAACGAGATTATGTATACTGCTGTAATTCACATATGTTGTAGTGCTAAGGGTATAATCTGAATATCTGAGCTGAGTTGCGGACAAGAGATAACCCAGTTCAAGTCTTTGGATGGCATGACCATGCCCATGGAGATCGATAAATAATCCTTTTCCTGATTCTTGAGTGATTATATACGAGGCCGTATCTATATACTGTTGAAATTCATTCCAAGCAATCTCAGCCCACGGGTTCCCACATGCTGCTTCTGCCAGATCTCTGTTTGCATCGAGTTTTGTGCGTTTTAGATTGCAGATAATTACATGGGGATAGCAGCCTGTAATATCATGAATAGCTTCCGATATTTCTCTGCCTAAGTCGATTGTATAAGAGTCAGTAACAGTCTCATCTCCGCAGGTTCTATCTGGAATTTCTGATGGAGTAAGCGCTCCTCCGTGAGGCACTGAAATGATAAGGGGCAAGTTTCCTGCAATGTATTCAATATAATCATTTCGTCCGAAATAAGACGTGCCTGGTATATATGCTTGCGAAGAAGCCGCTAAACCTGTGAGTAAAAATATAAATATCGCAATTCTGACAATAAATCTATTTTGTTTCATTTTCTTAATTATTTAACTGCTTAAAAAGGCCTGCCTCTATTTATTTCTTTTTTGAAAACTTTTTCTGTTTGCTTTTTTCATGAAATTCCAGAGATAATTCTTTCATTTTAGAATATAAGAGTCGCCTGTTCATTTTCAGATATTCCGCAGTTTTGGTCTGATTATTTTCATTTAAAAGCAGTGCTTCCTGAATGATTTTTTTTTCGATATAACTAATAGCCGTTTTAAAGGTCAAGCCTTTCTCTATCAATGAAATATATGAAAATTCTTCTTGCGTAGCAATTGATTGATAAGGAAGTTGATCTATAACTAAGAGGCTTTCTCTTGCCGTAACAATGGCACTGTGTATCGTGTTCTCAAGCTCACGGATATTGCCGGGCCAGTTATAGGAATGCAATTTGTTTTTTGAATCGACAGGAATAATGAGTTTCTTTTTAGGACTATATTTTTGAAGGAAATAATCAATCAACAAATCAATATCATCTTTTCTTTCTCTTAATGGCGGGAGGGTAAGTCTTACAACATTAAGTCTGTAATACAAATCTTCACGTAAGTTTCCTTTCTCCATTTCCTTTTCAATGTCAGTATTTGCTGAAGCAATCACTCTGACGTCAACCTGTATAGGAGTAACTCCCCCCAAACGAAAGAATGATTGTTTCTGGAGAATACGTAATAATCTAACTTGCAACGATTGAGGCATACTATTAATCTCATCAAGATATACTGTTCCTCCATCTGCTATTTCAAATAGTCCTTTCCTTCTTGAATCGGCGCCGGTGAATGATCCTTTTTCGTGACCGAATATTTCACTTTCAAGCACTGATTCAGATAATGCACCACAATTAATTTTTACATAAGGCTTATCAGATCTTAAAGAATGTCTTTGAATTGCATCAGCAATGAGTTCTTTCCCTGTTCCGCTTTCTCCCTGTATGAGCACAGTAGCATCTGATGGTGCAATTCGGCCAATAAGTTTAAATATCTCCTGCATTTTAGGGTTTCTGCCAATAATATTGTCCTTTGGTAACTGCTTTACAGAACCTTTTACAAGAGTGCGAAGCTTTTTAACCTCGGTAAGCAGATTCCTGTATTCATAGGCTCTTTCAACAGTGATGATAAATTCGTCGAGTTCAAAGGGTTTTTCCATATAGTCAAAAGCCCCTAACTTCATTGCCTTAATTGCTCTTTCACTTGTACCAAATGCAGTGAAAATAATAACCGGAATATCAGGACAAATGGTTTTAATTTCTTTCAATACTGTTAATCCATCCTTTTTTGGGATATTAATATCCAGAATAACAACATGAGGCTTATCCTGATTAAACTGGATCAGTGCATCCTCTCCATTTCCAGCTTCCAATATTTCATATCCCAGAGGTGCAAGCATGTCAGAAATATTCTTTCTGATTGATGCTTCATCATCTACAATAAGTACTTTTTTTAAAGTATCCATTTTTGTTTGGTTTAAGGATAAACAGGTAATTTAATAATACAATCAGTTCCTTTCTCAATATTGTCAGAAAAGAAAATTTCTCCGTTATGTGCCTTCACAATTTGATAAGAAATAGCAAGTCCTAATCCAACCCCCGATTCCTTTGAAGTAAAAAAAGGTTCAAAAACTTTATTAATAATTTCTTCCGGAATTCCTTTCCCTGTATCAGATATTCTAATCTTAATTCGTTTGTTTTCTGAATCAGAGTCCGTAATTATATTGATAACTCCATTACCAGTCATAGCTTCCATTGCATTTTCAAGCACATTGATGATTACTTGTTTGATTGAGTTTTCATCAGCAACTATTTTTGGAATATCCGGATTGAGTGATAGATTAATTAATATATGCTTGTTATTCCTATCTATATTGATAAAGCTAACGACTTCGTTAATGAGATTGTTAATATCGGTTTCCTTCATTTTTTTATCAATAGGTCTTGAAAAAATAAGGAGCCGTTTTACAAGGTTTGATAATCTGTTGGTCTCGTTGATTACCATTTCCATAGAATCGAGAGAGATATGTTCTGCAATTTCAGGATTTTTCTCAACCTCCTTTTGCCACATCTGTATTCGTGTTTTTATGATAGCGAGTGGAGTTTTTACTTCATGAGCCACACCTGCAATCATATTTCCAAGCGAGGCAAGTTTTTCTTTTTGATTGAGTTGCTGTTCTAATTTTTTTCTGTGCAGATTGTCTTTATGAATGGTATCAAGCATGTCGTTAATATTCGATGAAATATATCCGAATATCCCCCATCTTTTTCGCAGCCGGATTTCAGGATCGAGCATGATGTTTTCCATTTCTTTTCGAATGCCACTAATTTCACCTCCCCATAAAGCCGAAATGAGCATTAAAATAAGAAAACCAGTAATGGATATAATTGCAACTACGTTTACCACCTGTTTTAGTTTGATAATTGGCAGATCGTTTTCTATATGAATCCTGACCCAGACAGAGCCAATTACTTTTTTATTATATTCTATTGGGATGGTAACCAATGGAAATACAGCTGCATTAAATGAATGAAGGTTAATGAGGATTTGATTCTGTTGAGCCGATTTTAATGATTGAGTTTTAATGATATTATAGGATCTGGGAGGTGGCCCATAAACAGGAACAGGAGGTGGTGATGTGGGAAAAGAATATCCGTAAAATTCATCAGATCCACAAAGATAAAATCCGCCTTCAAGTCCGGACATCACTTTGAGTTGTTCTTCTGAAAGTTGTTTTAGTGTTGAATCAATAAGTTTCGCTTCGCTTGATGACAAATTCTTTTTCTCAATTAATCCTGATTGTCCAAGGATATTTATTTCTCTCATAGCCGAATCGTGAAGCTTTAATGCAAATAATTCACATGTCAGCTGGTTTTCTTCAACAAGTGTTTTCTGCCATTTTGAGAGCGATGCTAAAATAAAAACTGCAGCAATGGTTACGATTATCGTGAAGATAATCGCATAAATAAAAGCGCGGTTATATGTTCTTGGAAATTTCATTTAAAATAAATCTGCAATAATTTCATAATGATCAATTGCCTTTGCCAATTCCGGAGATTTAGCATTAAAAATGTTGAACATTGATTTCTCATTTAAAAGTTCCACTTTTGAAACTACCTGATACGTTATTTTTGTTTCGGGATATCTAAAGCGGTATTTTTCTTCCATCAGGAAATTCCCCATGGTGAAATTTGGGTTCAGAATTCCTCCCGATTTATAGGATGAACTTTCAATTGCATTTTTCCAAAATTCCTCCGAATAACCAAAGTGGCTGCAATTCAGGCTGGTAAAGACTAATCCGTTATCATTTGGGATGGATTCAAGAGCCTCGCTCATATAGGCAGAAATTAGCATTTCTGTTTCCTCTCCGTTAGGATTCTGTTCAATATAGGATTGAAGCTGTGGACATGCTTTTGTAATAATTCGCTGATTATTCATATTTTGCTGGAGCAGGGCTTTTTTATGGCTATCCTCTTCAATCGTAGTTTCGGTTCCGAAAATGATTACTCTTGAATCAGGATATTTCTCCAGATTTTCTGAAATCAGATCAACTCCTGCCTGAACAATCCCAATTACCGGTGTTTTTGATTCGTTGACAAAATCAGTTTCTTTGTAAAGGACAGATAATGTATTGCATGCAATTAGTATGATATCGGGACTATAATGCAAGTTGATTCCATTAAGGACTCTGTTTAATACGGTAATTTTTTCTTCACGGCTTTGTAATGAATTGTAACCGGTATTGGCATCAAAAAGTGCATTAACGAATATCATATTAACATGACTGAAAGAACCGGAAAGCTTCAGTTTTTCTGCAATATCGTTCATAACGGATAAGCCACCCAGTCCGGAATCGGTAATTACAATGGTGATATTTTCCTTCTGAAAAAGTCCATTCAGATCCGGTTTAATTTGTCCGCTTGATTCTTCAGAAGTGAAGAGAATCGTGAAAAGCAGGAGAAAAATAGTAAAAGGTCTGTTCATCTTGGTTAATTATAAAAACAAATTTAATACTAAAGCTCACATAATGAAGGTCAAAAAAATATTTGTACCAACAGCAATACAATTTAAGATCTGTTGTTGAATAAAAAACCGGGAAGAAGCATCATTGCTGTATTCAATTCAGTTCTTCCCGGTTTTAATTAAAATAATCTCAATTTTTCAAACCGAGTTCATTACTCTATTGAAAAATCCAAAGTTTTTGGTTGCTATCAATAATAACCGGACAATTTGGATTGTAGGATATTTCTGTTTGAGGATATGGAAATCTTACAGGAATAGGGCCTGCACCTGCCACAGGTGTAAGTGCCGGGTATCCGGTTCTCCGATAATCATCATATGGAACTACAGTAGAATACATCGCAAGATATTTTTGTTCGATGATTTTTTCCAGAGTGATTGTAGTTCCATCTTCAATATTGATATTTGCGTCCAACCAGGTTGTATTGGCAGCTCCTGTAACATTAAGTACAGATGAAGCAACTGCAGCTTTGTATGCGGCGGCTGCTCCGTCAGGATCTGGAGTGGTTTGCTTGAGCAAACATTCTGCTTTTATAAATTGCATCTCAGCATATGAACTCAAAACAACCGGAGCCGGGGCACTGTTATTGTAGGTTCCTAATGCAGATGCTGCTGTAACCTCCGATCCTGCTGGACTTCCCACATAAGCACCTCCTAAAGTTTTGGCATAAAAAGTCCTTCTGGGATCCGTGGTAGTTAATAGCTTATCGATAAATGTTGAACACATTTTTATATCATTCTTATAAGAAGAAACAGTTGCGAACTGATAAATAGGTCCTGCTTCGGAATTACTTGTGCCAAATTGCATTTCAAATTTATCGGTTGAAGCAAATGAATTATTTACATAACTCAACGCATTCGCATATTCTTTCTTATATAAAGCATATCTGGCCCTTATAGCATAAGCTGCTTTTATCCATGATGTTTTATTATTGGTGTAGATAATATCACCTGAAAGCGCCATAATATTTGTGGTAGAGCCAAGATCAGTAATTGCCTGAGATAAGAGGTCGTCGATAGCGGTATAGATCTGCTGCTGTGTGTTATAAACAGGTGTTATATTACCCTGATCTCCATTAAATGCCTCATCGTAAGGGATGTCTCCAAATAAATTGGTCATACTACCAAGTGAAAGCGCAAGACAGACTTTTGCAACTCCTGCATAATGAGGAGAATTCTGCTCTTCGGCTTTTTGAATAATCCTTGTAGCATCCATCATAGGTCCATAGTACATTCTTCTCCACATATCATCAACATCCGTGGGGCCAAGAATATAATTTGCTTCTCCTGCAGATTGTCTGGCTACACCATTTAAAAACTGCATGTAAATATTAGTAGTCTTTACAGCTCTGATTCCTCCAAGCTGATAAGACATTGAAAGTTCCATGCTTGGAACTAATAAACTCATAGGTACATCTGCTGGTGCATCCGGATCAACATTCATTTTCGGATCGATCCATTTTTTGCATCCGGTGATAAACAGTGTTGCTATAACCAGAAATGCGATACTTATTTTATATAAACTTTTCATGTTTTTATTTTTATAGGTTATAATTGAATCGTTTAGAATGAAAGTTTTGCGCCAAAAACATAGGATTTAGCGGCTGGACTTGCGAAATAATCAAACCCCTGTCCGTTTGTTGCTCCATAAACACTTGTTTCCGGATCACCACCTTTGTAAGGAGTTAACACGATCAGGTTGGTTCCTGTTGCATAGATTTCCAACCCCTGTATTTTTAGTTTGGAAAGGATTGATTTCTTGAAAGTATAGGATAATGTTACTTCTCTGAGTTTTACCCAACTTGCATCTTCAACAGCTTGAGTTGCAGCCCCACCGCTGGTGAAACTATTTTCTCCTCTATACCACGACTGATCCTTAATTACCTCAGTTGTATTGGTTACGCCACTCGATACAACATTACCATTTGCATCAAGATGTCCGTATACTCCTTCAAAAACTGTAGGTGTGGCTCTGTCAAGGGTTTCAATTGTCTGGCCGTAATAATTCAGATTGAATCTGGTTCCATTGTTTACAAACCCACCGCTTTTGATATCCACCAATGTCGATAACATGAATCCTTTATAGGTAAATGTATTAAAGAAATTCAAAGTCCAGTCAGGATTCACTTTTCCAAGAGGCACAGTTGATGTTTTATTTGTCCATGGAAATCCGTCAGGATGGGTATCTGTTGGGTCATCATTAATCAGAACATTTCCATCAGCATCACGCCACCAGTCGAAACCATAAATGGTAGGATAATCCTGTCCGACAGCTGCATTAATCTGTGCTTTTGTATCCCCGTTAAGAGTTACATAGATAATGTCTTCAGCTAACTTAGTTACAGGATTTCGCATTCTTGTGAAATTTGATCTGAATTCCCACATAAAATTAGCAGTCTTTACCGGAGCTGCATAAAGACTAATTTCAATTCCTTTGCTTTCCATAGATGCTGCATTCAAATAGGCACTTGCAAAGCCTGATGCCGCTGCGATAGGGACTGGTAGTAAGAGGTCGTAATTCTTATTCAGAAAATAAGATGCATCCAGTCCCAGTCTGTTGTTTAAGAACTTCAATTCTGTTCCAACTTCAAAAGAGGTCTGTGTTTCATGTCTCAGATTTGGATTTCCAACAGTATTTCCAACAGTATAACCGGCAGTCCCCATAAATGGAAAAGAGATCCCTCCGGTATAATAATCGTCTGCACTTCCTGAACTGTAATAAGAAGTAGTTCGATATGGAGAGGCAATATTGGCTGTTTTAGCCCACGATGCCCTTAACTTTCCAAATGAAAGAATTTTGATGTTTTTCAAAGCTTCCAATTCAGTAAAAACGAAGGATGAACTAAATGAAGGAAAGAGGGCTGCCATTTTTTCTTCAGGCATCGTTGTCGACCACTCATTTCGTACAGTCGCACCTAAGTATAACATACTTTTAAAATCAATGCTTAAATCGGCAAAAAGAGCAGCAGTCCTGTAATCCGAGGTCCCATTACTCATAGTCTGCGAACTGGTGTTATCCAGATTATACAAACCAGGAATGGAAAGACCTGAAGTACTTCCTGTGATCCACCTGTAATTCTGCTGAAACATATTTTGTCCCAGGTTGAGATTGAATCTGAGGTTTTCTCCAAGATCCTTCTTAATATTTAAAATCAGGTCAGAATTAAACATCATATGATATTCAGATCTCTCTGTTAGATTTCCTGTCTGGTTCCCCTGACTATACCAATTGTATATTTGCTGATATCTTCTTTGATACCAATCAATACCAACATTGTATGAAAAGGACATCCAGGAATTAATTTTTGCTTTGAGATAGGAGTTCCCGACAAACCGATCGTTTATATCTTTAAAGAACTGTTCATTTACAGTCCAGTAGGGGTTGTTGTATGTTCCATTAACCCCGGTGTAGGTTCTTTGTGTACCATCAGGGAGTTTGTATCCGGCTGCATTATTAAATGTAGCAGGAGTTCTGTATAAACCAATTCCGATTCCTGAACTTGTTCCTCCTTCTCTTATGAGGTTATTTGCGGTATGTGCATACATTACATTACCTCCTGAGCTTATATTTTCAGTTAGTTTTGTTTCCGCATTTAGCCGAACAGTAGTTCTGTTAAACGTATTGTTTGGTGCGATTCCTTCTTCATTCAGATTTCCTACTGAAAAGAAATAAGAGGATTTGTCGTTTCCTGCTTCTATACTGATGTTATTATTATAGGATATTCCTGTCTGAAAGAAATCAAATTGGTTGTATGTCTTTACCGGTTCCCCTGTGTTTGTTGGAGCGTAAAGACTGTTATTACTTACAATTGCACCATCTACATCAAGTAAAGGATTCAACCAGATTGCAGGATCACGTGAATAGCTGGAGGTATCCAGTCTGGGACCCCACGCACCATTGTATTTGCTTCGCCATTCCCCATTAAGTCCCTGGCCATATTCATTTTGAAGTTCTATATGTCTTCCAAGTTGTTTAAATCCAATTGAAGAGTGAAGATTGACTTTCATTTTTTGACCCAAGCCACCTTTTTTGGTTGTGATTACAATAACCCCATTGGCAGCTTGTAATCCATAAAGAGCGGTGGCAGCACCACCCTTTAACACGCTAACAGATTCAACATCGTCAGGATTGAGATCGATACTTCTTGCAGATGAATAAACGCCCGATTGGCCTGTACTACCACGGTAAGATGGCTCTGTATTGATTGGCATCCCGTCAATAACAAACAAGGGTTGATTATTGCCTATAACTGAAGAAGCTCCCCGGATGGTCATATACGAAGCAGCACCCGCATTACTTGAAGTGCTTGTAACCTGAAGACCTGCTGCTCTGCCGGAAAGTGATGATACAATATCGCTGTTCCCATTCTTAATTAATTCCGAACCGGTCACTTCCTGAACATTGTAACCGAGGGCCTTCTTTTCTCGCGATATCCCCAGAGCGGTTACAACCACATCTTCAAATTCGATGGCTAAAGGTTGCATTACAACATTTATCACATTTCCCGTAACAGGGATTTCCTGAGTTTCCATGCC
>JAFGQO010000006.1 GCA_016935615.1 Bacteroidales bacterium | reverse complement strand
GACAGGAAAATTATTTTTTCCCATCATCCATTTTTTGCTGAAACAGGCGCATTCGAGCATCGAAAACGATACGCCGACACAAAACAGAGTGAGAGTGAGCACGAAGTGTGAGTTCTTGCTCTGTTTTCTCTTTTCTCATGCTCATTCACACACTGTAAAACAAAATTATCCTGGAATCCATTCCGGAACATCTATTATTGTTAATGGCAATGTTCTATGTGTGTATTATTTCAGCTGTGGCGCAAGCGGAATATAAAGAAGGATTAAAAAAAGTCTCAGGATCACCGGCTGTTTTTTGCATTGAAATCCAGTAATTCAGTCATGGTAATTTTCAGACCGACAGCAACTTCATACAAATAATAAAAGCTCGGATTGATTTTTCCGGCTTCAAGTCTCTGGATCGATTGCTGATCTTTGCCAATGGAAATGGCAAGGTCTTTCTGGGAAAGATGTTTTTCTTCTCTCAATTTCCGGATATGAATACCTAATCTGTAAAGTAATTCTTCTTTTTGCATAAAGAAAAGAAACAGAATGTTAGACGAAGGAAGGATTTTTATGAGTAAAAGATCACAACGAATTCGTTGTGATTGATTAATTTTTTATACTTTTATACGTCAATCATGTAAAATACAAATATCGTTATGAGCAAAATCTTCGGAAAAATAATAAAATCCGTTTCTCAGGTAATAAAATGCCTTGAGGCATACTCCCGGGTTTCTGATGATGATAAAATTTCCGGACCTTACAGTCTGAATACGATCACGGAAAGATTAAAAGAAATTAAGGTACGGTTAAACATACTGTCAATACTGGCTGAATCGGATCGTTCCGGAGAAGAACCTGATGCAACAGAATCAAGCACCACTAAATTGTTCGGCAATTTTTCATTAAACTAATTATGTGCAAATTGAAGAGAAATGAATGTTTGAACAATACGGGAGATACCGGGAGCCACAAAAAGATCCTTTATATAGATGACGATGAGACCGGTCGCATGTTAATACAGGAAATCCTGTGCGACAGGCATGTTGAATTACTGACAGCAAGGGAAGGGAATGAGGCCATCGCATTATTTAAGTCGGTTGCAAATATAAGTCTGGTAATATCCGATTTGAAATTGCCAGACATAACAGGCTTTGAAGTATTGAAAACAATAAGGAAAACAGATCCTGAAATTCCTGTTATAGCACATTCGGCCTATTTACATAACCGTATGAAAGAAAAGTGTATGCGCTCAGGCTTTACTGAATTCATTCCAAAACCTGTAGATATCAGACAGTTTTTAATCCTTGTCGATAAATACCTTGATCCCTGCCGAACGTAGCCTCCTGCCTGCGTTACAGGTACTTCCGGATTAAATCTTATGAAATACCGGAAGCAGATGTCTGCAACCTACCCTTTGATCCCAATAGGGTCATACAGCAGGATGTACAGGATATAAATTTTATGATTCAGATCATTGCAATGCAATCATACATATCACCGTTAGATGAAAAACTATCGGCAGGCCGACGCGTAAAATAATTGAAAGACAATTAATTAATTATAATAAGGGGAGCAACTTCACGGCGCTATAATCACAACACATTTTGAAAACGGTCAGGTGTTTATATGTAAGCGGAATTGTACTCGTATTCAACCTGTTATATGTCAATGCACAAATTGATTATGATACAATAAGGAATACGGATACAATAGTCTATTATGTGAATAATCCGCATGGTATTACGGCTGAATTTACCTGGACCATAGACGGAGGTACTATCACCGGACATTCCTCGCCTTATACTGCTGACGGAGCAGATACGATATCGGTGATGTGGGATGATGCGAACAGGACAAGTGCAAATTACGGCTCCCTGAAAGTATCGAAAATCGTCAAATGGCCTGGTGGCGTGTCCTGCCAGAGCGATGAGACAGAAATTCATGTGGAGTCGTGGGTTCAGCCCAAAGCATCAACAGACACCACAGGAATCAACATATGTCCGGGTGAATCATTCACAATACAATTGGTATTTGAGGGAAAACCACCTTATCAGTACAAGTGGAAGCTTTATGAAAAAGAAAATCCCGGGGTAATTATCGAAGACCACACCGCCGGGTTTATAAGCAGCCCCGGTCCCTCGACCGGTATTATTATAGCCGCCATCGAAAATAACAGCGGGACTGAAAAAATCTATGAATTTGAAGTTACCCAAGTTCAGGACGGACTTGACGACGGCATGCCGTGTGACGTATCAATGGCCGGGGTAACTGTATATGTTCAGCCAAAACCGGCAGCAGGAACACTGGAAAACAGTAATCATTTAATTCGCAGATAATGAAGTATAAAGATATAAATATAAATAATCGGATTATGAAGAATGTGACTGGCATCTGTCTGGTATTTATTGGTTTGTTTTCAGTGCCGCAGCCGGCAAGATCACAGTTTATCGGGACAGAAACAGATAGTTCCTTAACCCTTGCAGAAGTGCGAAAAGGATCCATAGTTGAATACAGCCTGCAAGCTGATGCAAACCCGGGAGAAGAATTCAGGTGGGAAGTTACAGGAGGTAAAATTATTACTTCCGGTGCGGTTGGAGAAGGTACAATTGCCGATCCCTCCATAATTGAATTTGCAGCGGATATGCATACCATCGAGGTACAATGGCTACCCGATGACAGTACTTCAGGTTTCTTTACCGGGAATATATGGGTACAAAAGAAAACAACCAGTAACTGCGCAAGCCCTGTCATGAAACAAAAGATTTATCAATGGAGCATGCCTACAGCATCCATTAACAGAAATTATACTGATTTTTCCATTTGTTCCGGAGACCTGGTTGGCGGTTATATTGTTGTGGATCTGACCGGGGCAGCAGACTTCTCATACAGCTACAGTATCCAATCAAATGGTCTGAAGGATGAAAACGGAGAGGCTATCAATACGGAGCATCATGCCATCACTACTTCAAATGATACCGCTCGTATTGCTTTACCTGGCCGGCTGGTAAATCCAAGTACAGAAGCCAGTAAATATTACACCATTGAATTAACTGCTATGAACGACGATTTCCTGGGAGACGGTGAGATCGTTTCGGACAGGAAAGAATTCACCATTACGGTCTATCCGTCGGTTCAGGTAGGTACGATAGAATCTGTAAGGCTTAACAGAAGGTAAACAGAATGCATGAAGGGTTTTAAAAACATATGGTTTTATAGTGTAATGATCTTCGTATCGTTAGACGGAGTTGTTCTGAACGCTCAGACAGATACCATATGCTTTAACGACACCATTTTGTATACCATACCCGGCCAGGAAAACAGTGTCTATGACTGGGTGATTTCGGGAGGATCTGTTATTTATGCTTCAATCCCTGAGGATTCGGTTATTGTTGTCTGGAATGAAAGCCCGGGATTACATGCTATCGAAGTTACCAGGTCTGACGAAAACTATTGTAGCAGTGAACCGGAAAGACTGGAAGTTTACGTTTATCAGCCGGTAATAGACCTCGGCGATTATATGGATATCTGTGATGGCAGTACTGAATGGTTGTTACTGGAACCTGACTTCGAGGAGTATTTCTGGAACGGTCAGCCGGGTACGAATGAATTTGAAGTGAGCACGGAAGGAATTGTAAATCTAGAAGTTAAAGATAAATATGGTTGTTGGGCAGGTGACAGCATATTTGTTATTGAAAAAATGAATCCGGAACCGGATTTTACGGTAAATGCCGACATCCCAAACAGAACTGTTTACCTAACCAACAACTCTGACAGCACCTGGCATTATTACTGGGATTTCGGGGACGGGAGTTACTCGAATGAATACAATCCCGGAATTCACACCTATATCCATCCCGGGTCCTATGAAATTACCCTTACTGCTAGTAATGACGGTTGTTCAGGGTCCGTATCACAAGTAATACGTATTGCTGAATCATTACTGGCTGATTTCACAGCTGTTTATGAAGGTTGTGCCCCGGTGGAAGTTACCTTTATCAATCAGTCTACGGGAGCTGACAGCTACTATTGGGACTTCGGCAATGGCAAATATTCAACTGCTGAAGATCCGGTGGTACTTTACAGCGAAGCCGGTATTTATAAGGTTTCACTTTATGCTATAAGAGATACGATCAGCAGTATATTGAAAAAAACCATCATCGTGAATAAAGCCCCTGTTGCCGCTTTTATTGCCGATCCCCCGGAAACAACCGTTTTTAACGATATCAGCTTCATTAACGAGTCATCAGATGCTGTATACTGTCTTTGGGATTTCGGTGATGGTGAAACTTCTTCTTTATATGAACCCAGCCATCGCTATTCGTCAAGCGGATTGTATGATGTCAGTCTGTCGGTCTGGTCGGAAGCAGGATGTTTTGACTCTGTATTAATAAATAATGCCGTTACAGTCAGACCGGATTGCCGCATGCTGTTCCCAAACGGTTTCATCCCCAATAAAAATGGCCCGGGTGAAGGTTACTATGATCCCGCACAAATAACCGATAATAATGAGATATTTCATCCGATCTATGAAAACATCGAAACCTATGAGCTGAAAATATATAATCGCTGGGGAGAGTTGATCTTTATAAGCAGGAACATTGATATCGGATGGGACGGTTATTATAAAGGAAAACTGGCTCCTCAGGATACCTATATATACCAGGCCAAGGCAATATGTTCAACAGGTCAGGAGCTGTCGACCATCGGAAGTGTTACATTAATTCATTAGCAGCAAGTATGAAAACATATACAAAATATAGCATGATCTTGTTTTCTGTTCTCCTGGTAAATGTAAACCTGTTTTCTCAGGATGTTCAGTTTTCGCAGTTTTATACGGCAAAGTTCAATATCGCTCCCTCCTTTGCCGGTACTGCCGAGAACGGAAGACTGACCCTGCTTTTCAGGGACCAGTGGCCCATGCTTAAAAATACATTTCTTACCTACGCATTTGCGGTTGATTATGCTATGTCATCCCTGCACGGAGGTCTTGGATTCTATGCCATGCAGGATTATTCCAACGGAGGCGCATATGTTATTACAAATTCAGGAATTCAATATTCCTATGCCATAGAACTGAACCCTGTCTGGCAATTTCGTCCCGGGCTACAAATCAGTGCGATCAATCAAAAGATCGATCTGGATAAGATCACCTTTGGCAGTCAGTTGTCTTTTGACGGAACGAATAATAATTACCCCGTAAACATCGAATCAGGCAGTATCACCAATATGGAAGCAGCAGTCTCAGCTTTGTTTTATTCTGACCGGTACTGGATGGGGATGAATGTTGATCATTTGCCTTTAACCAGAAATTCCTTTACAGGCGAGAATCCTGCTATTCCGGTGAAATTCATAACTTTTGGAGGTGTTCTCCTAAAAAAGATCCAGGGAAGGTTGTTCTATGACAAGACCTATATTTATCTTTCCTATCTTTTTAAATATCAAAATGATTTTAAACAATTGGATCTTGGGGTATATTGGTCAAAAAAAGGATGGGAACTTGGTATATGGTACCGTGGATTACCTCTGATAAAGAACAGCTATGGAAAATTCAACAATTCGGCGCTTATTTTTAAAGGAGGATTGGAAATCAAGAATTATAGATTCGGATACAGTTACGATTATTCATTAAGTACCACAGGCATAAGAACGGGCGGAGCACATGAGGTCTCCATGGTCTGTTTATTTGATCTGACGGACGAGCTAAAGAAGAAAAAACACAAAATGGTCCCAAGTCCCAGGTTCTAAACATAGTGAGAGTCATAGCGAGAATCTTACGACCAAAAGGAGTAAAAAGATAGTCGAATTATTAGGGAATCATTCAGCAAAATGGTTCATGCAATGAAAATTCATCAGACATATCCATAATGCTAATACAAATAGCCATATTTATGGAACGAAATTCGAACACACTTACTAATAATCCTTAACTCCCTTTAAACTAAAAAAACAACAATTCCGGAATTCTGAAATATCTAGCATTTTTCAGATGATATACTAAAATATGTATAAAATCAGTTAATAATTACGTATATTCATCATAGAAAAAATCATGCTTAATAATAACTAAACCATTATTTCAAAAAAATATTATTAAAGCATGGTTTCTTACTTTTTTTTATAACATCAAATTCTTAATGGTTATGAAATATGTATTTGCTTTACTTTTAGCAGGAATCTCGATCCATCTCATGTCCCAGGATTTCAGAAATGCCAACTGGGGTGAATCCATCGATATGGTTAAATCAAAGGAAACAGCAACCTTAATACCCGAAAAATCAAAAGGTAATATGCTTTATTATAAATCCACACTTGGTGAAAAAAACGTGGAAATAGCATATAAATTTATTAGTAATAAGCTGGTCAAGGCAACGTATATCTTTGTTGAAAAATACACTAATAAAAACGTATATTATTCCGATTTTTTAAATTTCAAGACGTTGCTTACCAAAAAGTATGGCGATCCTCATAAATATGATCAGAGATGGTCGAATGATACCTATAAATATGAAGTCGGATATATGGGACAAGCTATAAGTTTGGGACATGTTGTTGTTGTTGAAACCTGGAAACGGGATAAGACCAGGATTAACCATGCGATCTATCGCAAGAATGATGATATTGAACATATCATTGAGTATATAAGTGTTAATTTTGCTTACCTGGAAAAAGAGAAAGAAGAAAAAACAGGGATCGATGATCTTTAAACAGGCAGGCTTTTAATGTTCAGGCTAACAGACTTTTATACATTCTCACCTGTTAAGTGACCTGTTTAGGATTGATTGCAGGATCAAGTAAGACAGGAGGCTAATCAGCAACCTTAGTATTAAACTTGTTTACCATGTTGGGTTTCATGCATGAAAAATCTTTCTACTTTTATGCCACAATTGAAACTCCTCGCCGTAAGCGACGAGGAATATTCGATCCTTTTTTTTATTATTTTTGTGTTCGCTAACCCCGTAGCAACCTGCCCGCCGCAAGCTATGGCAGGCGGGGCTACGGGGAATGCGCTCACAGGATTCAACTGCTATGTTCATAAAGATCGCCCTGATATTATCTGTACTGCTTCAGTTTTTAGCAGCCCTTATTGCTATAAGTCTCATAAAACGCACACGATACAATATTTCGTGGATATTAATCAGTATCGGTTTTCTGATGATGGCAGTTCGAAGATGGTATGAACTGGCATACATATACAATGCAGATGAACTCATCAGAAAAAATCTTATAGGATCCTGGATTGCAGTTCTCACTTCACTGCTGATGTTTGTGGGCGTTATTTTTATACGCAAGATCTTCAATATACAGGATCGGATAGACAAAATGCGCAAACAAAATGAATCAAAAATCCTTTCAGCCATCATAAGCACTGAAGAAAAATCCAGGCAACAGTTCTCAAAAGAGTTACATGACGGATTAGGCCCTTTGCTTTCATCTGTAAAAATGTCCCTCAGTGCAATAGATAAAATAAAAATGAATAACACAAATAAGGCAATAATTGAAAATACAGAACAAAATGTCGATGAAGCGATTTTGACAGTAAAAGAAATATCAAATAATCTCAGTCCTCATATATTAAAGAATTTTGGTCTTACCAAAGCAGTTGAAACTTTTATTTCAAGATTAAAAACAGGTCAGGAAATTGATATCATATTAGACTCGAACATTAAAGAGAACAGATTCGATTACAACACGGAAATCATTTTATACAGAATTCTCTGCGAATTAATTACAAATACAATTAAACATGCAAAGGCTGATAAAATAAGCATTGATCTGTTTCATAAAAAAGATATTCTTGAGCTGATTTATTTTGATAATGGAATTGGTTTTGATACGGAAATGATTGGAAATCAAAAAACAGGCATGGGATTGTCAAATATTCATTCCAGAATTAAATCACTTGAAGGCAGCATTGATATTTACAGTCAACCAGATGAAGGATTTCATTTAAAAATAGTTCTGCCTGTATGAAAACCAAGTTAAATATCTCTCTTGTGGATGATCATAATCTTTTTAGAGAAGGATTGAAACTTCTGCTTTCAAGATTGTCCTTTGTGGATAAGATTTTTGAAGCATCAAACGGAAAGGAATTTATTGATCAACTTCCTCAAAAGAAACCTGATATTGCATTGCTCGATATTGAAATGCCAGTGATGGATGGAATAAAGGCCACCAAATTAGCATTGCAGATCATGCCTGAACTGAAAATAATCGGATTGTCGATGTATGCCGATCAGAGCTATTATACAAATATGATTGAAGCAGGAGCAAAAGGATTTCTAATGAAAAATTCAAGCTTTGATGACGTACAAAGAGCTATTTCTGATGTTGCTGAAGGAAGAAGTTTTTTTTCCGGTGAAATAATGCATGAATTAATTCAGAACATCAACCGGAAGAAAATTATTAAACAGGGAACAAATTTAACCGACCGGGAAATAGAAATCCTGTTCCAGATCTGTAAGGGACTATCGAACCAGGAGATTGCCGATAAACTTTATCTGAGCAAAAGAACTGTCGATAAACACCGGGAAAATCTTTTACTAAAGACCGGATCAAAGAATACAGCAAGTCTTGTAATCTTTGCCATCAAAAATGAAATTATCGAAATCTGATATTCGTTATTTTTCTGTCCGAAGTTTCAGTTGAACATACGTATAAATACTAAGCTCGGTGTATTTTCACCTATTTTTATTTTACGCTTTTTTACTGTTAAAAGTCAATGCTTCCCTTTGTATTTTTGAATAAAAAGCAATGAAAACGACAGCAAAATGGATAAGTGAAAACAACTATATCCTGAATAACAGTAAACATCTGAACCTTGCTATTTCTGATCCTGTGAAAAAACAGGACAATTATGAACTGAACTGCCTTGACCTTGTTTTAATGGGATTTACAGGATGCATAACTGCCGAGTTTAAGAAGCACACGATCCATCATTCCGTTAAAATTCAAAGTGTTGAAACTGATGTCGAAATTAAAACTTTGCAGAATGCACATCCGAATTTTACTGTGTATGTAACCTGCAAAGTGACATCAGGTGCAGAAATCGAACTGCTTAAGAAATGTTTGGAAAAAGCTGTTGATACCAGCTTCCTTGCGATACTTTTCAGAGAGGGAGGAATAAAGATTCACAGTGAGCTTATCGTTACCACTCCTGCTCAGTATATCGAATCATTCATGAGTTGAAATAGAAATTCTTAAGATCTTAACATTTACAATGTGAATAAATTTTAATTCCCTGGAAATGAGGGAAATACATAATACTTATGCAAAACTTTATGAACAATGAAAACTAAATTCCAAATCAGAAGATCAGTACAGATTCCTCTTGTCCTGATTTTTATTTCTTTCATATTCAGCTGCAGGTCAGCGAATAAAAATACGAATACCAGTGGGGATGATCTGAAAGGCAATATCAGCATTTCAGGAGCCTTTGCCCTGTACCCGATGACTGTGAGATGGGCGGAAGAATTTCAAAAACAATACCCGCAGGTTCAGATTGATATAAGTGCAGGAGGGGCAGGCAAAGGTATGGCGGATGTACTGTCAGGAATGGTAGACCTGGCCATGTTCTCCAGAGAAGTAAGTACACAGGAAGAAGAAAAAGGAGCGTGGAAAATAGCTGTTGCAAAGGATGCGGTTTTTCCAACCATCAATTCAGACAATCCGGCTATGGATCAGGTACTGAAAAAGGGTCTCACAAAAGAGCAGTTCAGGCAATTGTTTACCGGTGAGGATCAAAAATCATGGAATCAGTTCGAAGGAATTTCCAATCCTGACAAAATAAACGTATACACACGTTCGGATGCCTGCGGGGCAGCTGCAATGTGGGCAAGCTTCTTTAATAAAGAGCAGGAAGATCTGAGAGGAACAGGAGTTTTTGGTGATCCGGGAATGGCCGACGCTGTAAAAAAGGACAAGAACGGAGTGGGATATAATAACCTTATCTATGTTTATGACATGAAAACTAACAAGCCGGTTGAAGGGCTGAAATTAATACCTGTTGATTTGAATGATAACAGAGTAATTGATCCCGAAGAAAACTTTTACAATACCATGGATGATGCCATGGAAGCCATTCAACTGGGTACATATCCATCGCCTCCTGCAAGAGATCTGTACCTTATATCAAAAGGATATCCGACAAATACTCTGGTCAAAACTTTTCTGGGATTTATTCTTACGGAAGGACAAAAATTTGTTTCTGAGGGAGGTTATATAAAGCTTGATGAAAACAAACTACATCTTGAAAAAGCCAGGTTAAGCACACCATAGTTCTGAACATGATTTGAATTTATCAATTTTTTAGTCCGATAAGAATCGTCAGAGCAAAAATGAGAATCAGAACACTAAATCGTAAAATTCTTAACCATTATAACACAATTGTAATGGTTGTTGCACTCGCGCTGGTGATATTAACACCAGTAGTCATGTGTATCAGTATTGCTCTTAAGTCATCCTTGTTGCTGGAATCCCTTCCTGTTGTGAAGATTTTCTTTTCATCGGCCTGGGAACCGAGCAAGGGCAATTTCGGATTTCTGCCTTTTATTCTCAGCTCAGTCTTTATCACTATCCTGGCAATTATAATTGCAGGGCCGATTTGTATATTTTCAGCCCTATATCTGACACAATATGCCAGGCCCAGGTTGGTCAGAATAATGCAACCTGTAATCGATATTTTAGCAGGTATCCCTTCAGTTGTTTATGGAGTATGGGGGATTTTGATCATTGTACCTTTTATCGCCAATGTAATTGCCCCAAATTTTGGATTGCAGACCACAGGTTACACTCTGATTACAGGAAGTATTGTCCTGGCGGTAATGATCATACCATTCATTTTAAACATTCTCATTGAAATCATCAATACAGTTCCTTTTGAACTCACTGAGGCAACTTTATCTTTAGGAGCTACAAAATGGGAAGTGATCAAACATGTGATCATTCGTAAGGCCAAACCGGGAATAATTTCCTCTTTTGGATTAGGAATTTCCCGTGCTTTTGGAGAAACTATAGCTGTTTTAATGGTTGCAGGCAATGTTGCAAAGATCCCTGATGGATTATTTGATCCTGCTTATCCTTTGCCTGCATTAATTGCCAATAATTATGGCGAAATGATGTCTATTCCGCTATATGATTCTGCCCTGATGATGGCTGCCCTGATCCTATTGATATCGATACTGCTGTTCAACTTTCTTTCAAGAGTGTCAATTTATCGTCTTGAAAAAAAATTGTAATAACGGAAATTATTCATAATGAAAAACCAGAGAAGGAAAGCAGAAGAAAAGATTTTCATCCAGATTATGCGCATTGCATGTGGAATAATAATGCTGGTTATGGGATTGATTATTATTACAATACTGAAAAAAGGAATCCCTGCATTGAACTGGAAAATTCTGACCAGTGTGCCCAAAGGCGGATTTTATTTCGGTGGTGAGGGAGGTATATTGAATGCTATTATCGGTTCATTGTACCTGGCCGTAGGTGCCACGCTGATCGCATTTGTCATCAGCACTCCAACTTCACTTTTTTTGAATGTACATCTTAAAAAATATTTCAAATTGCAAAATGCCATCCGCCTGTTTATTGATGTTTTATGGGGAGTTCCTTCGGTGGTATACGGAGCATTTGCCTTCTCTGTCATGATCTATTTCGGACTCAGAGCTTCCTTGCTGGCAGGCATTCTTACTGTTTCGATATTTATTTCACCTATCATGATCAGGAGCATGGATGAATCATTGAAAACAGTACCTCTGAACTTGTATGAAGCAGCTTTGTCTCTTGGATCCACAAAATTTGAAATTGCTTATAAGATCTTTTTTAAAAAAGGCATTCCAGGCATAGCGACGGCCATACTCCTCTCCTTTGGCAGAGCAATAGGCGATGCGGCATCTGTTCTTTTCACAACAGGATTTACTGATAATATACCTAAATCTTTAACACAACCTGCAGCAACACTTCCTCTTTCAATATTTTTTCAACTTAGTTCTCCAATACCTGAAGTTCAGGATCGTGCTTATGCCGCGGCAGTTGTACTTACCATCATTATCCTGCTAATCAGTATTACGGGAAGAACCATCAGCCAAAAGTTTACAAAAAATGACATTAAATAATACAGCCATGATAAAAGAAAAAATTCATGTGGAAAACTTTCACTTAAGTATCGGAAAAGAATATATCCTGAAGAATCTGAATTGTATTATTCCTGAAAAGAAGATAACCGTTATACTGGGTTCATCAGGTTGTGGAAAAACAACCCTTTTAAAAAGTATGAACAGGTTGACCGACCTTAACAACGATGTGAAAATAAATGGCAAAATTGAACTCAACGGGAAAAACATATACAATGGAATCTCAGACTTAAATGACCTGAGAAGAAAAATGGGACTGCTTTCCCAACGACCTGCTCCTTTACCAATGAATATATTTAACAATGTTGCTTATGGTCTGAAGATTAGCGGACGAAAGAAAAAAAGGTACCTGAAATTCCGGGTTGAACATTACCTGAAACAGGCAAATCTCTGGGATGAAGTAAAGGATCGTTTGTATAGTCCGGCCAGCAGCTTATCGATAGGGCAGCAACAAAGACTTTGTCTGGCAAGAGGATTAGCAGTTGATCCTGAAATAATTCTTGCCGATGAACCGACATCCGCTCTGGATCCAATTTCAAGTCAGGCAATTGAAAACAAATTTCTGGAACTGAAAAACCATTATACTATTATTGTTGTAACCCATGCATTAAGGCAAGCAAAGCGCATTGCCGACTATATCATTTTCATGTATCTGGGAGAAATCATTGAGCAAGGCGAAGCATCAGAATTCTTTAATAATCCCAAAAACGAAATTACAAAGGCATACCTCAGAGGCAGCTTTAACTAATCACAATTAACCAAACAATATCATATCATGAGAAAATTATCCATTGTAGCATTGATGCTACTATTTATTCCATTTGTTCCGGGTAAATCACAGGTAACTGTCAATGCCGAATTGCGTCCAAGATTTGAAATAAGGGACGGATACAAACAATTGTCGGATACTTCCAGTTTACCTGCATTTTTTGTAAGTCAGAGAAGCCGGATAGGACTTGGCTTTGCAAAAGAAAAATACAGCATTTATTTTTCGATCCAGGATGTCAGAGTCTGGGGTGATGAACAGAATTATACCTCGACCGGAGTAACAGGAGATAATGCAAGTATCGATCTGAAGGAAGCATGGGTGGAGTATTTCGTTTCTGATCATGTGTCAATCAAATTCGGACGACAGGAATTAAAATATGCTGACCAGCGTCTGATAGGAGCCAGAAACTGGAACCAGAACGGAATGTCATACGATGCTTTGATCTTTAAATACAAAGGCAACCTCACTCTTGACGCAGGCATTTCCTATAACAACGACAAAGAGCTTCTTTACCAGGAATTCTACTCATCAGACAAAATGAAAACCTTAAATTATATATACTTTGAAAAGAAGTTCAAGGATAATTTTTCCGGAAGCCTGATTTACGTAGCTTCCGGTTTTCAAAATCCGGAAAAAACAGAAGGAATTTACTTTAAAAATACACCCGGTATTTTGCTTGCATATTCACCTGGTGATTTTACATTTGGCGGAAGTGCTTATTATCAATTTGGCAAGAACAAAGAAGACAATGAGGTGTCTGCATACTTCTGGAATCTGAGGTCGGAATATTCACTTAAACGTATATCTTTTGTAGCAGGAGTTGATTATATTTCAGGACATAATTTTGCCAGTACAGACTCTGCATACCTGAAAAAGGATCACCTGTTTGATATGTTGTATGGTGCCAGGCACAAGTACTATGGATCGATGGATTATTTCTCAAACATTCCAAAAGGAACATCCGGCGGAGGTTTAATAGATATGTATTTTGATACTGAGTATCTTGTGAACGAAAAATTATCTCTCAGTGCAATGTATCATTATTTCAGATTACAAAACAATGTAATCGATCCCGATGATCCCGAACAACTCATTGTATTGAATAAATCCCTTGCCAATGAAGCGGACATTTTATTCTCATACAAACCGGCGAAAGAAATAAAGTTTGAACTGGGATATTCATTTGCCTATTCTTCAAAAACACTGAATAAAATACAAAAAATTTCAGGCAATCTCCCAAAAGATGCTCACTGGATATATCTAAGCTGTACTTTTTCGCCTTCGGTGATGTTGGAGAAAAAAGATAAAGAATAAAACAGCACACAATTACTTAACTATTATACATTCATGTGAAATCGAAGATAACTCACAAATTGGTGGTCATGAAAGTCCGGAAATTGATCTTTGGGATGAACGTTGTCTTTTTTACAGGATATAAGTAAAACTATTGAAATCAAAAGAATACTAAAAACATGGAAGGTTAATCTGAATTTAATGACAATGCCCGGTTGGTTACAATTTACAACAATGGTATACGAAAACATGATACAGAATTATACAAAGGATATCTGAGAATACCAGAATATCATTATTATAAAAGCTGAATCAGAGTTTGAAAAGTATGTATCGATCCATAAAAATGGTATTCCGGGCAAAATCATTTGTATGTATCCGGTTTAAGATGTAATTTTCCAGGGCTAATAATAAAGCTCAGAATTAACCGGTTCATATCAATGGATCTCAATACAGATAAAAGAATAGTTCTTACGCTGGATGCCGGAGGAACAAACTTTGTTTTTTCAGCCATACAGGCAAACAAAGAGATCACTGAACATATTACACTACCGCCCAATGCAGACAATCTTGAAAAATGCGTTGATACTATTACGGAAGGATTTAGATCAGTGATGGGAAAGTTAAAGAGAAAGCCCGTCGCAATCAGTTTTGCATTTCCCGGTCCGGGTGATTACGTAACAGGAGTTATTGGTGATCTGAATAATCTACCGGCCTTCAAAGGCGGAGTTCCACTCGGCCCCATTCTCAGCAATACATTTGATCTGCCAGTGTTTATTAACAATGACGGAGATCTGTATACATATGGTGAAGCCCTTTCAGGTTTTTTGCCTTATGTAAACAAGCTATTGCAAGATGCAGGAATTGCCAGACAATATCACAATCTGCTGGGTTTTACCCTGGGAACAGGATTTGGAGGTGGTCTGGTCAGAAACACGGAATTAATACGAGGTGACAATTCTGCTGCAGGTGAAGTGTGGTTATTCAGAAACAGGTTGAATCCATCAACAAATGCTGAAGAAGGTATCAGCATCAGAGCAATAAAAAGAGTATATGCTGAACAAAGTGGGATGGATATATATAGCACCCCGGAACCTAAAGATATTTTTGAAATAGCACTTGGTAAACAAGACGGAAATGTTTGGGCTGCCCTGGAAGCGTTCCGGCAACTTGGGATTGTATTGGGTGATGTTCTCGGAAACCTGATCACAGTATTCGATGGTGCGGTTGTTATAGGCGGTGGTATTTCCGCTGCTATGTCACTGATATTTCCATCGATGATGGAAGAATTGGAATCAAAATATACTGACTATAACGAAAGAAGTTATCCCAGGTTGGTTCAGAAAGTATATAATATAACCGATCCGGAGTCCAGAATGAATTTTTTAAACTGGAAAGAAAAAAACCTTAAGGTACCAGGAAAGAATGAACTTATAAAATATACACCTGAGCCCAGAATACCCATTGGAATATCCGAAATTGGCACTTCAAAAGCAATATCATTGGGAGCCTATGCTTTTGCATTGAATTCCCTATGTTAAAAATGATGTATATTGTGTTTAAAAGAACATATTTTGTTTTATAGCATCTGGAAATAATTCAGTATTTTTAATATCCTAACAAAGAACTGGTATATTTTATCATGATGAGAAAAACAATCCTCTTTATTGCATTGCTTGTTCCAGTCAGTGTGTTTTCAATCAAAAACCAATTCAGTTACCTTACGACGGAGAATGGTCTGTCCCAGGGTAATATTACATGCATATACCAGGATTCCAAAGGTTTTATGTGGTTTGGCACCTTCAGTGGTTTGAATAAGTTCAATGGATACAGCACGGAAATCTTCAATCATATATCAGATGATACTTTGTCTTTGTCTCATGAACATATTTCAAAGATAGTTGAAGATAATGAAGGCAAACTCTGGATAGGAACAATCGGCGGAGGTATTAGCGTATACTACTCGCTGACAAATACTTTCAGAAGAATTCAAAAGGTAAATACAGGGGCCGAGAATGTGCAGCTTAAAACCATTTCAGATATAAAAACAGGACCTGATAATACCATTTGGGCTATTGAAGAAAATCTGGGATTGTTTGTCTTCGATTCTGAACTCAGGTTGATTAAATCATTTTCGCACGATCCTGATGATCCCGTTGGCTCTTTGCCAAATGTACCATTTCATGGTATCTTATTTGATACAACGAACGTTTGCTGGATTGGAGCCGGCAATGGAACGCTGTGCAGGCTGAATGAGTCAACAGGTACATTTGAGCAAATTATTTTTGAAAACAGAATAGCTGCTGTGGATGATGGAATACGGTCGATGTACAGAGATAAGAATGGCAGATTCTGGATCGGTACAACAAGCCAGGGTGCATATATGTTCGATCCGATATCAAAGAAATACATTAATTTCAGAGTTGAGGATCCTTTATTGCATCTCAGTGGAAATACGATCATGACCTTTTGCGATGATTGGGATGGTAATTTACTCATAGGCATTGATGGCGGAGGAATAAATATTCTGAACAGGAGCAACGGAGCTATTGAATATATTACCTATGATGCCGGCAATCCCGAATCATTAAATACCAATGCTGTATATGCTTTGTATATTGATAAGACCGAGACACTTTGGGTAGGAACTTATGCCGGCGGTATAAATTATCAGGGCAGGTACCGGTACAAATTCAAGAACTACAAACCCAATCCATCCGATACAAACAGCCTGAGTTACAAAAACGTAACTGCTATCCTTGAGGATCATAACGGAGACATTTGGATCGGAACAGATGGCGGAGGATTAAATAATTTTGGTTCACACAGGAATACATTTAAAAGATATCGTGCAAACCCGGAGAATCCTGACTGGCTGCAAACCGATGTGATTATTCATATGATGCAGGATTCTGACGGTGACATTTTTATCGGGAGCTATGCAAAAGGATTGACAATATTTGATCCGGAAACCGAGATCTTTAAACAATACCTGCCCAATGATTCAAGCACCACAAGTATAGGAGGATTACATCCATGGTATGTATTTCAGGATAGTTATGGTGTTATCTGGGTTGGTTTACTGGCCGTAGGACTGGATAGATTTGACAAAGCAACGGAAACTTTTACACATTATACATCCATCGCCAATGATCCGACTGCGCTCAATAGTCCAAATATTAAGATCATTTACGAGGATACTGAAAAGAACTTATGGATAGGCACTGAGGGTGGTGGCCTTCATTTGTACAATCGTGAAGAAGATAATTTCAAAAGGTATTTTTATAACCCTGAATTGAAAGGAAGTATCAGCAATGACGACGTGAGAGAAATTTATGAAGATACACATGGAAGATTATGGATTGGTACCAGCAACGGATTAAATCTGATGCATCGTGATAGTTCTGAATATTTTGAGGTTTACACAGAAAAAAACGGGCTGCCGAACAATGTTATTAACGGAATTTTAGAGGATGATGAAGGCAACTTATGGATCAGCACAAACGGTGGAATTTCAAAATTCAATCCTGAAGAAAACACCTTCAGAAATTATGATAAATCCGATGGATTGCAGGGCAATGAATTCAATTACACAGCATCTTTGAAATCGAGTACAGGGGAGTTCTATTTTGGAGGAAAGGAAGGATTTAATGTATTCAAACCCAGTGAAATAGTTGATAATCCGAACATCCCGAATATTGTATTGACCGATTTTCAGATATTTAACAAGTCTGTAAAAAAAATAAAAGCAAGAAAGCGTGGAAAAAAGTTTTACCAGAGTGTTTCTGAAGTCGAAAAAATAAAAATCTCGTACAAAGAAAACGTGATAAGTTTTGAATTTGCTGCACTTGATTATGCGAATCCGGGAAAGAATAAATACAAATACATACTTGAAGGATTTGATAAAGACTGGACCGAGACATCTGCAAATAAGAGGTATGCATCCTATACGAACCTTAACGGTGGGAAATATGTTTTCCGAGTAATTGGTTCAAACAGTGATGATCTGTGGAATGAAGAAGGATTAACCATCAATTTGAAAGTTACACCTCCCTTCTGGAAAAGAAAATCCTTTATTATTCTGAGTCTGCTCGTTATAATATACCTTATCACCAGATATGTGCGTGAAAGACAACAGAAAGTTATCCGCGATAAAAAAATGCTTGAAGAAAAGATAAAAGAAGGACTGGAAGAAGTTGAAAAGCAAAAAAGTGAAGCTCTCTTAAAAACCAAAGAGTTGGAAGCAAAGATTGAGAGTGAGAAAGATCAAAACTGGTACAATGTTGGGATGGCCAAAATGAGTAATGTGATGAGCAAGAACAAGGATGATCTGAAAAAATTCTCGCAAAACATCATTACGGAACTCGTTGAATACATTGATGTTCAACAGGGTGCAATCTATATCCTCAATGATGAGGATAAAAATGACCCATACCTTGAATTGATGGCCGCATATGCCCCTGATGAAGAACGTTTAACCGGTAAAAGACTTGAATTGCAGGAAAGTCAGGTAGGTGCATGTTATACCGAAAAAAAAGTCATACGAGTTGATGATTTGCCTGAAGATTATGCTAGTATTACTTCCGGTCTGGGAGAAGCTCCTTTAAAATATCTTGTTATCATTCCAGTACAGTTGAACGAAATAGCCATTGGTGTCATTGAACTTATCTCATTTGAGAGAGTGAGTGATTACAGGATTGAATTTATTGAAAAGGCTGGAGAAACCATGACTGCCGTTCTGACTTCTCTCAAAGCAAATGAACAGACGAAAAAACTGTTGGAAGAACAAAAAAGTCAGGCTGAAGAAATGGCTTCGCATGAAGAAGAACTTCGGCAAAATTTAGAAGAAATGCAGGCCACACAAGAAGAACTTGAACGATTGAAAGTATCAGAGAAAGCGGCTGAAGAAAAAAGACAAGCTGAAGAAAAGAAATTTCTTGATAAGCTTCAGAAACAAAATGAAGAACTCAATTATGAAAAATCGTTTATTGATGCCTTGATGAAGTATGCTCCCAATCACATTTATTTCAAAGACAAGGAAAGTAAATTTATCAAGGCCAGCATGTCATTGGCAAGAGCTTTTAAACTCAAAAATCAGAATGAGCTGTTTGGAAAATCAGATTTCGACTTTTTTGATGAAAAACATGCAAAACCAGCATTCGATAATGAACAAAAGATTATAAAAACGAAAAAGCCATTAATTAACATAATCGAGAAAGAGGTAAAGAAAGACGGAACAGTCACTTATGTAAATACTTCTAAATTACCGTTGTACAACAAGAAAGGGAAAGTGATAGGTACATTCGGTATTTCATCGGATATTACAGAGATAAAGAACATGGAACTTGCCGTTACAAAGACCAATGAAAAACTTGAATTCGAGAAAATAATGTTTACTGCCCTTATGGATAACATCTCTGCACGCATAACTTACAAAGATGTTGAGGCAAGACATTTAAGAATTAATAAAACTAAAACGAAAGCTCTGGGACTAAAAGATCAATCAGAAATCTTTGGTAAAACCGACCCGGAAGTTTTTGGAAGTACACATACTGAGGAAAGGCTTAAGAAAGAAATTGAACAAATAAGAAAAGGTGAATCTTCTTTTAATAGTGAGGAACTATTTAAGCAAAAAGATGGAGAATCTCATTGGGGCGATACAAGTCGTATCCCTCTTAGAAAAAAAGATGGGGAAATAGTTGGAGTATTAGTTATTACATGGGATATTACAAAGAGAAAGAACATGCAATTTCAGCTTGAGCAGTCCACTGATCTCTTGAAAAGCCTTTCAAAAAATCTTCCTGTAATAATATTTGATGCCGACGAAAAAGGCACTATTAGTGAAATAAATGGTGAAGGGCTTAAACTCCTGAAACTAAAAGATCAAAAAGCTGCCATTGCAAAATTATTAACTTTCTTCCCTGAAATTAAAAAATCAGTGTCTGATAAAAATGGTAAAGATTCGTATACATCTTCAGGAGTTATAAAAGTGGATAAGTCAGATATTAATTATAAATACCTTTTAATAAGGAGTAAATCAACCACGGGAGGATATTCCGGTTATATTATACTTGAGAAAGCTTAAGAGAAATAGACTTTTCTTAGTGAAAATATTCTGTAGTTATTTGCACATTCCATTCAAAAATTTCTGATTTGAGAAAATCATTTTGCAAATGCGATTATCTGATTACAATAATACAATATTATTTGCCTTCCTATAGTTATTAATTCAACTATCTCAATATTTCTTAGTCCCAATATCATGATATATAAAGTTGTTTTTTTTCTCTCAACACTACTATCAGTGAATTTATATTCACAATTACCGGCAGGATTCAATAAGGAAGAAGCCAGAGATATGCTGGCTATATGCAATAGTTTTACTTTTCTTGATCTGTATAATTCCGATACTGAAATTCTGCCTGCAGATTATAAAAAAACATATATTTCCGGTGTATTTGGAATGGATAACAAATTTCAAATATTCAGGAAGGGAAACCTGGCAGTAATTAACTTCAGAGGATCTACAAGAAATAAAATAAGCTGGATGGAAAATATTTATTCCTCAATGATTCCGGCAAAAGGAACCATTAAGGTGTCAGGAGAAAATTTTAATTATTGCTTTGCAAAAGACAGTAATGCAGCAGTTCATTCTGGTTATGCACTGGCTATTGCTTATCTGGCCAATGACATACTCCTGCATATCAACCTCCTGAATCAGGCAGGGATATACGACATAATCCTGACCGGGCATAGCCAGGGAGGTTCAATTACAAATCTGATGAGAATATACCTTGAATATCTTCCTGAAAACACACTATCTCCCCTGAATCGCTTCAGGAGTTATTCTTTTGCAGCCCCTATGGTTGGTAATAAAGAATTTGTTGCAGAATACAATTCAGTCATTTGCAGTAACCACAACAGTTTTAATATTGTCAATCCTGAGGATCCGATTCCAAAGTTTCCGTTAAGTTATCAGGAAGAACAACTGTTGTCAGACAATATCAAGGATCTTATTCTTAACGGAGAATCATTTGATTTGAAAAAAAAGATTGCTGAAAGTCTCATGCTTATGTTTGAAAAAGACATTATAAATTATATGAATGATTTCGGAGTATCCACCACCAAACAATTATCGAAAGAACTCGGACCAATTGAAATGCCCCAATATGTGCAGGACATTAATTATTATAAACTAAACGAAGAAATTGCTATAGATCCTGTTGAATTCCCGAAGATTTTAAAAGACTCGTCAATACTTATGAACGATTCGCTCATGGCAATATACCAAAGAAATGAGGAAGGCCATTTCTTAAACAATGATTTATACATAAAGGAATCGTGGGCATATCAACATAAGCCATACAATTATTATGTTTCTTTTCTGAAAATGTATTTTCCAAAAGAATATGCTTCTCTGGGGAAAAAATACCTGCTGGAAAATCTGCATTAATCAACAGGTTTATCAAAAATACAAGGATAAATATACATACAGATGAAATCCTTTCCGAAAAAACCGAAAAGACTATACATATATACAAACGATTATATGCTCCAGCGTTTCAATAAAGCTCCCCGCCGTGCTCCGTCGCACGCTGTCGCTGAAGCTTTAGCGTAGGCGCCGGAAGCTATGGCGCAAGCGACAGGCAGACGGGATATCTTCATTTGGTTTTTATCAAAACCGCCTCAAGAGGCGTGGTATTTACCCTTGCTCCCGCTTTCAGCGGCAGTGCCTGCCTGCCAGCCACAGGCTGGTAAACCCACCACAGGCGGGTAAACCGGCAGGCAGGTTTGACTAGAAAATTTCATTTCGTAAAACTGATGAAATTTAAGTATCACAAATAAAAAAGTACAAAAATCGATGAACAAAATACAGCTTGTTCCGCACTAATTTCGGAAAGGATCTAACTTCCATATCTGTAAGAGAATCCCAAACAATTCAGGGATTTACAGCAAAGAAAAAGGATGTTGAAATATGGGCATTCTATTAATGTTTTAAAACAAATGTTTAACCTAATTCTATAAAAGTGAAACAGAGTATTGTTTATCAAACAAAATCATTTCGATATGCATTTTCCGGCTTAGGGTTCTTTTTTTCCAAAGAAATAAAATCGACAATTCATGTAATTGCTGCATTGGCTGCAATAGCAACGGGGATTTTTTTAAAAATCACCATGCTTGAATGGACAATTATATGTTTCTGTATTGGCCTTGTATTTTGTACTGAAATTATAAATACAGCCATTGAGGATCTTGTTGATCTGTATTCGACGAGCAGAATTAAAAAAGCAGGGAAAATCAAGGATCTGGGAGCAGCATCTGTATTAATGGCTTCTTTTACAGCTTTTGCTGTTGCTCTCATTATTTATCTTCCAAAAATTATCAGGCTTTTTCATTAATTTAACGTATTACCTTTGAGCGCAGAACATTCTTCTAATCTTCTTCTTTCCCTGATTGAAGCAAATTGGTAATTCTTTCTATCTGTTTTTGTTTGTTAACTTCGCGCAATGACATAGCCGTTTTCGTGAAGTATTGATGATTGGAAATAAATTTAATCTGCAAACGATTCCATTCATTCCATGAATTCACTTTGTTATTTTTCTTTAATTCCTTATAGAGGAGTGTTGAAACTGGGATCATATCACTTCTGCCAAGATAATCAAGATCAGCATCACACATTATTTCTTCGAGTTTATTCTTTGGCTTCGGAGGCATCTGGGTTGCCATAATCAACTCACAGATTTTATCAATCTGAGATTGGGTATAATAAAAATCAGGAAGTATTTCCCTGGCTATAAGCGTACCAAATCTTTCATGATCCTTGTATCCAAGTATATGTCCTGAATCATGGAATAATGCTGCAGTTTTCAGAAGCAATAAATCTTCATCATTAACTTCTTCTCCCAGGCCAATAAGTTCGACTTGAGTTACAACATCAATTGTATGCTTTATATTATGATAATCAAGATCCTGAGGCAATTCATTTTCCAGTTTGTTCAGCATTAATTCCTGAAGATCTGTGAATTGGATAAGTCCGAATCTGATACTAAATCGCCGGTTTGGAATAATGGTCTTTTTTTGTAATGAGTACTCAGGTCTGATCCCTTTAACATAATACAATAACATATCTCCTCTGTATTTTACAGGCATCTTTGTAAAATATTCGCACTGGAATAAATCTTTCACCATCTCATAGGTCGACTCAGAGATCAGAATATTCCCCTTCTCACAAAAAGAACGAATCCGTGTTGCAAGATTTACCGAATCCCCTTTAATATCGTAATTTATCTTGCGCCTTCCGCTAATATGTGCAATTACCGGACCAGTATGAATGCCAATGCGCAGGTTCCATATTCGATCATTCTTATACGTCTTCTGAATTATATTAAGATAATATTGCATTTCAATAGCTGCCAATACAACCTGGATCGGATTTGTAATGTTTTTTTGCGGAATACCTCCAACACACAGCAGACTATCTCCAAGACTTTTCAGGTTTTTAATTTCATATTTACTAACAATATTGCCCAGTTCAAGAAAGATTTCATCAAGATTATCAACCAACTGTGATGAATCCATTTCTTCCGATATTTTGCTGAAACCCTGGGCATCAGCAAAAAGAACAGTAGCGAGTTTGTATTTCAGAATATTTGAATCCTTCTCTTTTCTTTCTATTTGCTCTTTCTTTTCAATTTTATACTTGGATACAAGATTTCTGTATCTTTCGATTTCAAGTGTTATCGTTTCAAGTTGTTGTTGTAACTTGAAATTTTCCTCCTCGAGACTTTTATTCTGGGAAATTAACTCGGCTAAATGTCGTAAAGTGTTCTTGCTTTGTTCTTTCATGGAATGAATCCTTCGTTTCAGTAATTTACAATATATTCGATGTCAAATCCGGAAGAATTTTTTGTTATTATTATTAGATTTCGATATAAATTAATTCATTTCCTTTTAGTATACAAAAATAGTATGGCATTTTTTTTAGTTTTTCTTTAAAAATGAGTTTTAAATTAACTTCAAATTATAAGCCGACGGGGGATCAACCTGAAGCTATCCGCCAATTGGTGGATGGACTTAACAAAAAAATACCAAATCAAACTCTCCTGGGAGTAACAGGTTCGGGAAAAACTTTCACGATAGCAAATGTAATAGAACAGGTTAACAGACCCGTATTGGTCATGAGCCATAATAAAACCCTGGCTGCACAGTTATTTGGTGAATTCAAACAATTTTTCCCTGATAATGCCGTCGAGTATTTCGTTTCCTACTATGATTATTATCAACCTGAGGCCTATATTCCGATAACAGATACCTATATTGAAAAAGATCTTTCAATAAATGATGAGATTGAAAAATTGCGTCTTAGTGCAACATCATCCCTGCTTTCGGGACGAAGAGATGTTATTGTCGTTTCTTCAGTATCCTGCTTATATGGGATTGGTAATCCGGATGACTTTTATAGTAATACGGTTGTTGTTAAACGTGGTCAGAAAATCGGAAGAAATGTATTTCTTAGAAATTTGGTTGACGGATTATACTCGAGAAACGAGATTGATTTGGAACGTGGTAAATTCAGAGTGAATGGTGATACTGTGGACATTTTTCTGGCATATAATGATACTGGTTACCGGATTATTTTCTGGGGTGATGAAATCGAAGAAATCGAGTCATTTGACCCGGTAAACGGAGATATTATTGAAGAACTGGATGAAGCAACAATATTCCCTGCCAATATTTTTGTAACCACAAAATACAGAATGCAAAATGCACTTGAAAGTATTCGGGAAGATCTGGTCAAACAAGTAGATTTTTTCAGGGAAACTGGAAAATCCCTGGAAGCTAAACGCCTTAATGAAAGAGTTCATTTCGATCTTGAGATGATACGTGAATTGGGGCATTGTCCCGGCATTGAGAATTATTCACGATATTTTGACGGCAGACCTCCAGGTACGCGACCATTTTGTTTATTAGACTATTTCCCGAAAGATTTTATTACAATCATTGATGAAAGTCATGTTAGTCTTCCTCAAATACGCGCTATGTATGGAGGAGATCATAGCAGAAAACAAACTCTTGTTGATCATGGATTCAGACTTCCTGCTGCCATCGATAATCGTCCGTTGAAATTTGATGAATTTGAACACCTTGTCGGTCAGACAATTTATGTTAGTGCTACCCCGGCTGATTATGAACTTGAAAAATCAGAAGGTATTGTTGTTGAACAACTTATCAGACCTACCGGGTTATTGGATCCCGTAATCGAGGTTAAACCCTCAACGGATCAAATCAATCATTTGCTCAATGAGATCCATATCCGGACAAATTCCGGAGAAAGAGTTCTTGTTACAACGCTTACCAAAAGAATGGCCGAAGAACTCACAAATTATTTTTTGCGATTCGATATAAAATGCAGATACATACACTCGGATATTGATACATTGGACAGAATTGAGATTATGGAAGGACTACGAAGTGGAAAGTTTGATGTGTTAATTGGTGTAAATTTGTTGCGCGAAGGACTGGATCTTCCAGAAGTATCGTTGGTAGCAATACTGGATGCCGATAAAGAAGGTTTTCTGAGATCGGAGCGTTCTTTGACTCAAACAGCAGGGAGAGCGGCAAGACATATACATGGCAAAGTAATTATGTACGCTGATAAAGTTACTGATTCAATGCAACATACGATCGATGAAACAAACCGACGTCGTGAAAAACAACTTCTATACAACGAAAAACATGGAATAACACCCAAACAAATTGTTAAGGCATCTTCCAACATATTGCGTGAGGTCAGAAACATTACCCGACATAAAAGTGCATATGTAGAACCGGAAAAACCTGATATTGCTGCTGATCCGGTTGTGCACTATATGAATCATGAAGCAATCCTGAAAGCCATTGAAAATTCTAAGAATAACATGGAGAATTCTGCCAAAAAACTTGATTTTATAGAAGCTGCAAGATACCGCGATGAAATGTATGCTTACCAAAAATTACTTCAGGAGAAACAATAGAAAAGGGGTTGTCTCAAAAGGTAAATATTTTAAGATAGCCACGAAGTCCCGAAGACTCAAAGAATTCACAAAACTCTGATATTCAAT
>JAFGQO010000068.1 GCA_016935615.1 Bacteroidales bacterium | reverse complement strand
CAGACTGGTCAATGCATTACAATGAGCAGGATTGTTAAAATCGCAATGTATGATTTCGATAGGTTTGTTCATGACTGCAAGAAATTATTTACTGCTAAAATAACAAAAAGGTACGGGTTTAAACGGTATAATCAGTAGCTTAAGAATAACAGAAATTATTAATTCATAAATGTAGGAGTTATCATTTTTGGAAGATTTGAAGCTTTCGGATAATAAACTAACACTGATAGAAGGTGTCTTCGCGACCTTCAAATTTTTGGAGCATCAATTTATTTTAAAACGATATTACGGACGTTTCTACTGTAATGAGGTTAAACAGATTTGAATCTGTTGAGTTTTCGGGAAACAGAATCAACAGGCATTAGAACAGGAGACTTTAGGAATTGGGAATTACCGGCGTGTCAGATTAATAAAAGAAGGCAAATATATTTTTCCATAAATCAATATCTTTGTGACCTCAAATTAATGAGGTTATGATTTTAAAAACTAATCAAGCATTGAAGTCATGGTATTGAACGAATTCCGACAAGCTTTGTTTTTGGGTTAGAATAGTTATATTTTATGATGTTTTGCATCGGAAAATAAAAGTTCAATATCGAAACTTAGCGACTTTTTTGCAGGGGTTTAATTATATGGGAAAAATGGAACACATCCGGAATTTTTGCATCATTGCACATATAGATCATGGTAAAAGTACATTGGCAGACAGGCTGATACAATATACAAACACTCTATCGGAACGGGACTTTCACGATCAGGTACTCGATAATATGGATCTTGAAAAGGAGCGGGGAATAACGATAAAAAGTCATGCTATACAAATGCTTTATCAATACCAGAATATCGACTATATATTCAACCTGATCGACACTCCGGGTCATGTGGATTTTTCCTATGAAGTTTCACGTGCCATTGCTGCATGTGAAGGAGCATTACTGGTGATTGACGCAACACAGGGGATACAGGCTCAGACCATATCAAATCTGTACCAGGCTGTTGACCATGGACTGGAAATAATCCCAGTGCTGAATAAAATGGACATGCCCAGTGCCATGCCTGATGAAGTAAAAGACCAGATTGTTGATCTGATCGGATGCAGCCGGGATGATATTATAGAATCAAGCGCAAAAACAGGAATGGGAGTGGAGCTGATTTTGGAAAAAATCGTATCAGCAATTCCACCTCCGCAGGGAGATCCTGATGCTCCATTGCAGGCATTGATATTTGATTCAGTTTTCAATTCATTCAGGGGGATTTTTGCATATTTCAAGATTGTGAACGGACGGATCAGAACAGGTGACCATGTGAAGTTTGTAAACATGAACAATGATTATCATGCAGATGAGATCGGTGTTATGAAAATCAAATATGAACCGTGTAGAATGTTACAGGCAGGTAATGTCGGGTACATTATATCGGGAATAAAATCTGCACGGGATGTAAAAGTAGGTGATACGATTACACATTATGATAAACCATGTGATAAAGCTATTGAGGGCTTTCTTGAGGTGAAACCCATGGTATTTGCCGGACTTTATCCGGTGGAAGCGGATGATTATGAAGAACTGCGTGCTTCAATTGAAAAATTGCAGCTTAACGATGCTTCCCTTTCATTTGTTCCCGAGTCTTCTGTTGCTCTGGGCTTTGGATTCCGTTGTGGTTTTCTGGGATTGCTGCATATGGAGATTGTCCAGGAAAGACTTGACCGGGAATTTGACATGGATGTGGTGACAACAGTCCCCAATGTTTCTTACAAGGTATTCACCACAAAAGGTGAAGAAATTGAAGTGCACAATCCTTCAGGTTTGCCAGATCAGTCTTTAATTCATATCATAGAAGAACCTTATATCGAAGCCCAGATCATCTGTCAGGCTGATTATGTGGGATCGATCATGAAACTTTGTATTGAAAAACGGGGAGTACTGAAGAATCAGGTTTACCTGACCACAAACCGGATTGAAATTACTTTTGAGATGCCGCTTGCCGAAATTGTTTTTGATTTTTATGACAAACTTAAAAGCATTTCAAAAGGTTATGCTTCCTTCGATTACCATTATACCGGATTTAAGCAGGCTAATCTTGTGAGACTGGATATTCTTCTGAACGGGGATATGGTGGATGCACTTTCTTCGCTGATACATCGTGATAATGCTTATGCTTTTGGCAGAAGGATATGTGAAAAACTTAAAGAACTGATTCCGCGCCAGCAGTTTGAAATTGCCATTCAGGCTGCTATAGGTTCAAAAATAATAGCCCGTGAAACCGTTAAAGCGCTTCGCAAAGATGTCACTGCCAAATGCTATGGGGGGGATATAACGAGAAAGAGGAAGTTGCTTGAAAAACAGAAGAAAGGGAAAAAGCGGATGAGGCAAATTGGAAATGTTGAAGTACCGCAAACGGCATTTCTTGCAGTACTAAAGCTTGATTAAGTTGAGGTGCCCGTGTAACTTTATATTGTAGGTTAATGTCATGGTTCTCCCGGGATTTCTCATTGATTAATAGGATGCTTCAATAAAAGTTACAACAGGCCAGGTCATCCTGGTATTTACGATAGAGAACAATCTCATATCATGATTGTTGCTGACACGGTCATT
Organism: Bacteroidales bacterium; assembly: GCA_016935615.1. GTDB lineage: Bacteria > Bacteroidota > Bacteroidia > Bacteroidales > UBA10428 > UBA10428. The sequence continues at coordinate 400 of JAFGQO010000068.1, read as the reverse complement.
TTGGACAATCATGATTTCATTTTCAGCATTGACAGGAGCTGTATACAGGATTGATTTTTCCAGTGTCAGATATTGCTTTTCCAGTCTGTCCATAATCTTTGCCAGTTCATAGTTGTAGGCAAAACCGGGATCTTCTTCGGGAACGTTGTAATTAAGTGTCTTTTCAACGCTGTTGTTTAAATCATCAATTCTTTCATAAGCTTTTGCGAGTTCATAGTTGTAGGCAAAACCGGGATCTTCTGCAGGAACGTTGTAAGTAAGTGTCTTTTCAACGCTGTTGTTTAAATCATCAATTCTTTCATGAGCTTTTGCGAGTTCATAGTTGTAGGCAAAACCGGGATCTTCTTCGGGAACGTTGTAAGTAAGTGTCTTTTCAACGCTGTTGTTTAAATCATCAATT
>JAFGQO010000067.1 GCA_016935615.1 Bacteroidales bacterium | reverse complement strand
TCGTTGTTAAACTCAACATTATCAAGGTAATTCTTTAGTTGATTTCTGAATTCCGTATAATTTGCTGCTATCATCTAACAATAATTTCAAAATTTATCCGTTTAGTACTGATTTATAGAGGAAAATCGAAAATTTGTCATCATTGCAGAAATTTTTATTGTATTCAAGCCAACTATCGCATAAATGCATAATGCAAAAGAATGTTTCTAATATTTTGTTAACATTTTTAGAATAACTTTAAAATAATACTTTTAAGAGTAAAGCTCATTAAAAAACGAATCTCATTTCCAACCTCTTTTTTACATATCAGATAATTTCTTTCAACTCATTAATACGGTCAGCAATAGGAACCCTGAACCTGCACTTGCCTGAACAAATATCACAGTTTTTGCAGGCATCAATTCCTTTCCCCGGAAGTATCCGTTCAAGTGTTTGTTTTGCCATCAGGGGATTCCCATACGAGAGGGAGTACATATGTGTTCTCATCAGTGAAGGGATATCTGCATTCTGAGGACACGTGAAAATACAGTATCCGCAATGCCTGCATACCGACTGAATGGCAAGCTGAATTTCCCTGCTATTAAAAAACTCTTCCTCATCTTTGGTAAAGGTCAGATCGTATGCAACCGCTATGTCTTCATCAAGTTGTTGAAAGTTTGTGAATCCCGGTACGGCAGTGGTTATGTATTCAGACTGCAGGGCCCATTTTAACAATGCTGAATTCATCAGGGTCCCTTCGTAGTACTTCTGTTGTTCCACGGGAACACCTCTCTTATACCAGCCCTGCTGGCACTGTGTCTTCATTGCAACGAGACCAATACCAGCCTGTGAAGCCAGCTTTAAAGCGTCGAAGATTCTCTGATCCCGGAACATACTATAGTTATAGGATAAGAGTATCACATCATAGAATTTTCTGTTGGCGGCATCAGTAACAAGAGTTGGCCAGTAAGTGTGAGTTGAGAAACCTGTAAACCTGATTTTCTTGCTTTCCTTCAGTTTTATAAATGCTTCGATAATGAAAGGATCATTTATCTCAGCGATGCTTTGTGCATCATGATAATAGAGAATATCAACATAATCCATCCGAAGGCGTGACAGACTTTCGTCGAATATCTGTAAAAACAGGGTTCCCCTTTCTTTACCTTTAATGATGGATGAATCGGGCAGAAGCACTTTAGTGGCTATTACCGCTTGTTCACGGTTAACTTTCAGTTCACGCAGTACTGAACCTACCATTCGCTCATTATTGCCGTTCTGATAGTTCCAGGCTGTGTCAAACATTCTCATGCCTGCATCCCAGGCTCCTCTTACAAGACCGGGATTATTGGCATTCATAACACCCATACTTACAACAGGGAGAGTGATGCCGGTCCTGCCCAGTACGCGGTATATGATTTTTCCGGTTTCTTTGATATTTTGCAGGTTGTGTTTATCCGGATCCGGCCTGGTTGCCAGAGAAGATGTTGCTGATAATCCTGCTATACTTATCAGTGATATTTGTTTAGTTGAGTTTCTGATGAATTTTCTTCTGTCCATATTTATTGATTTTAGAACCGGGATGATGGTGGTTGTTCATCAATTCCGGTTTATAAAGTTTAAAAGTATTTTCTGAAATTCTTCTGAGGTGTTAATACCCGGTTAATGTTTGTTAATGAGTAGTTAAATTTAGAAAAAGACGCTTTTATTTTAAAAATGCTGCAGTTTATTAATAAATCGTATCGCTTATGTACAGGAATAAAAGTATCGCCCCAACCAGGCCAGACTTTGTTCCCTATTCTTTTCTGCAAATTCATTGTCTCTGCAATAAAGGATTTTTCCTTTATAGATAAGTGCTCGACGATTTTTGATTGTTTCGGTAATGTAATGTTATACAGTGCGGAAACAATCACTAGCCCAATAATAATAAAAAATGTTCATTTTAGGGTTTTAAATATTAAGCGAAAGATTTTCTTAATTGTTTTCATATCGACTACCTTAAAATTTGTCATGATTAGAAACTGTTTTGATTTATGAATTACGAAATACAATGTGAGTAAAAATGTTGATAACTAATTGTATTTCTGATGTTTAGCTGGTTTATTTATCATATCTTTATGATTATTAACCAATTAAATCATTTTGATATGAAAAATTATCCAACTAACCTACCTGAAGATCAAACATCCCAACCAATAATTATCCTCAGTGTGGTGAGAATCCATACTGAAGTTTTTCTTTGGTTCATATGTATAATATGGTTTTAATATTAAAATATCCAAATCTAATTTTTACTCATTTCGTTTTTCACGTTTTATACAACGGAATCCAATATCGTCATCCGAATAGTAGATGTCTCCCTGCCGGGCTATTTTCCATACATTCAGTATCCTGCTGACCGATCTGGCAACGACAAAATCAAGGATAGCGTCGTTGTATGCTGATATGTAACTGATACACCTTGCAAAAGACTCCCCACGGCCGCTAAATCCTCCATCATTAAGTGAACAATATTCCTGCGCATTGCCTATCATATCATAGAATCCCCAGGGATTAGGCTGTTTGGTCGCTACGGGATGTGTTCCTGCCGTCGAATTTTCACGATGCCAGAACAGATCCGGCTGCATTTTATCACCCCAGTAATACTTCGTCATAGTGCCTGCACAACAGGCATAGAGCCATTCGGCTTCATCAGGCAAATCGACTCCTGCCCATATTGCATATGCTTTTGCATCCTTAAAACTTACATAGACTACCGGATGGTCTTCGTCCTGATTATATCCGGGATTCTTCCAGTTATACCGGTTACCGGCCTTTTCAGCATCTGTAATAAAACCGGTTTCTTCCACGAAAGAGCGGAATTGCCTGATGGTAACTTCGGTGCGTCCCATCAGAAATGGCTGGTCGAATACTTTTTCCAGATAAGGTAGCTTTTCATTGGGAGTTCCAAGTGTGTCTCCCTGTTGGACGGTTAACCTTCCGGCAGGAACCTGAATAAAAACCATCCCGTCTTTAGGGTTGGTCCATTGTTGCATTTCCTTCCCGTGGCCGAAGGCAAAAGCCATACACAAAAAACAGGGGAGCAAACTGAAGATTGTTATTTTTTTCATTTATACTAACTTAATATCACAATAAGCTTATTATTTTCCAGCTTTGTCTCGTATTTTTTCAATGGCCTGGGAGCAGGACCTTTCACTACCTGTCCGTCCAGAGCAAAAATAGAATGGTTGGCATTTCCACATTGAAGGATATTCCGTTCGCTGCTATAAAAAACCACCTGACTTCCGTGCGTACACAAACGGTTCAAAGCTGCATAGTCAGTTTCTCCTGTCTTCACAATGATCATCTGGATATTCTTATCCCGGTTAACTATCTGGGCTGCATAGCCTGATTCCTTTAACTGTTCAGCTTTTGCAAGGTCGATTACGATACGATCCTGATCAATAAAATAGCTTTCTTCTCCAAGGTCGGGAGTAAAACAACAAGTGGATTTCTTTATATCTTCATCTGAAACGGGTTTGCATAAGCATACACCCCCGGTTATAAGACTTGAAATGCGTAACATTTCCCTTCGTGTTAATTGATTCATACGAAAATAGATTTATTATATTATTGTAAAACAAGTAGTTAGTATGGAACCTTCATGATGTAAGTTATTTTCATAATCTTTTGTGTTTTTAAACATGAAGGTTTCATCTGAATAATTTTTTGTTAAAAATAGAATTTTAGAAGTGCGGGTCAGTGCATATCCCCTCTCCAATATTGGAAAGAGAATAGAAAACGTCCAAAATGAAAAACAAGGTCATGAGTGACTATGTCTCTCACGTCAATTGATAAGGAATGCAATCCTGGGAGAAATAAAGGATCTTTCTTTGAAATAACAGGATCACAGATTGATTCTGTTTGAGCCAGTTTAGTTTGAAATAGCATCATCAATCCTGATAAAAACGCACTTGTAGTTTCAAGAAACCTTGTCATTACAGTTAATCTCAAATTAAGATATTATCTTCTTTGATAACAGGTCATTTAAAAGCAAGAATGACAGAGACATCATGACAGCCAATCTTTTATGAGTCCTATTTGTTTTTGAATAGCAACTCCGTTTGGGCAATTGATTACACACTGATCACATTTGTCGCAGATTATCTGACGATTTCTCTCAGGAATCAGGGATAAATTAAAACGCGCGAGTTTCTCATCATGGTAACCTTCCCTGTACATTGAAATGCGAACCAGATCCGCCACATTCAGTCCATTTGGGCATCTCCCCTCACAGGTTCCGCACATCCGGCAAAAACGTGAGGAATTATACGAATATAGATTTTGAAGCAACTTTTGATCTTCTTCGGAAAATGGTAGTTGTAATGCTGATACATTCTGCTCTAACTGTTCAATTGAATTCATCATGACAGTAATTGTATGAATTCGTTCATCGGCGGCCAGCCAGCGGATTAATGGATCGGGCCTGTCAACCGGCTTTTTAAGAAAATTGCCCGCCAGAGGTTTCATGGGCATAATTCCCAAGCCTGCCTGATGAAACTGATTTAGAAAATCGCTGTCACATTTCGGCGAAAGGTAATTGTATGTCATCATAACCACATCAATGGGTGAATCAGGAGATAAAAGTCTTACTGAATCTCTTTTGACGTTATGTGTAGAAATGCCTGACCAAAGGATTTTCCCTGCTTTTCGTGCAATATTTACTGCTTCTGAAAATTCAATTAACACATCCGGATCTGGTACGGCAATATACCATATATCAACATATTTCATTTTTGATTGCTTCAGAAAATTATCCAAATCCTCAAGGTAAAAGGAGTGAGTTGCATTTGAGACGTTAAGGGATGTAAACGCCAGATGGATTTTTTCCCGAAAAGGAAGCAAGGCCTCGTATGAAATAAAACCAATAGGGGAATCAGGTCCTGCAACCCTGAATGTGTTTATGCCCAATTCAATGGCACGCGGATATACAGTTTTGTCTTTATTATGTGCAGCCCCGAATCCAAGTAATGAAACTGACATATTTGTACGACCAAGAATTCGTCTTGGCATTTTTGATGGATCCAATTTGTAACCAAAATCCGGAAGTAGTGACAGTCCTATAAAAGCCTTAAGACTATTAAATCCGGTTGTCTTTAAAAACCTTCTCCTGTTTTCTGAATTTGCTTTCGAATTATTTCCCATTGGTATTAAATTTTTATCTTAAAGACGATCGATTAATCGCCAATTAAAGAGCATTTATATGTACTGCAAAATATTAGTATTCTATCAAACGCTAATTTACATCTGGCTTTGTCAGGGACCAGTGTGTCTGAATAATTCTCCATTGATTATCATTGTCAAGCCGGTAAACTTCTGTACAATTCCATTTATGTCCGGTTTCTCCAACATACGAAATCAAGTTAAAAGTCAATACAGCCATTCTGTCAACGGATTGAACTTTAGGATTAATCATATCGTACTTATCAACATGAATTTTTCCCCTTGCTTTATCATATAATTCCGTCAGTTTATCAAGTCCGTCTAATCTTTGCTCAGTCATAGGATCAAAGTAAACAACATCTTTTGCTGAAATCTCAAGGAATCCGGAAGGATCCCCGTTATTCCATCTCTCCAGTGCTGATTTTTCCATACCAATTATCAACACTGAAATCGAATCATTATTCTGAGAATACGCTGAAATTGAAATCATTATGGCTAATGTTAAAATTAATTCTCTCATTTTCCTGGTTCATTAATTACCAATAGAAAAACATTCTTATTAAAATTCACAATAGTGCGTTAAAATTGAATACAAATATTTGATTTTTCAATAAAATAATAAAGAAGATTTACTTAAAATGTAAAAAATGATTATTCTTTTACTTTCTCAGGCACACCGGTAATAATAAATGCTTCCTGATTATTTTTACTTGTTACTTATACTTTATTATCCCCTGGATCCTCCTGGCGCTTCGGTCAGGATCTTCGATTTGCAAATTGTTAATTTCTCATCCATATCTTAATGCTTCGATCAGATCCCTGGCTGCCGCTCCTTTTACTCCCTCTTTTTTCTCCCACAATCGGCGGAGATACCAATGGCAGAGGGGATCATTCGTAT
>JAFGQO010000066.1 GCA_016935615.1 Bacteroidales bacterium | reverse complement strand
GCTCCCGGCACAGGACAAAATTCCTTTTAGGGTCCTGGGTCTTGCCCAAGGGTAAACGTCATTTACTAAATACACCACATCAGTGGTATGTTCAGAATTTGGCAGATTACGTTTCATGAAATGTTTATGCCCTGAATAATGTAAGCAGTTGAAACGCTTTGTCCTATTGGACGTTTTCCCCGGGTTAAAACCCGGGGTTACAAAAGTTATACCCCTACGGGGTTTTTACTTTCCCTCCTGAAAGAGTCTGTCCTGCCAAAGGCGGGAGGGTCAGGGGGTGTGTATTTTTTAACCGGAAGCTTGCGTTTCATGGATTGATTATCCACTGAATAAAGTTGGCAGATGAAATGATTCTGAATTTTATATACCACCGAGACTGTCATAACAGGTATTGATTTTAATCCGGCCACAAAGTCCCCTAGGCTCAAAGAAATCACAAAGCCTGGTTATAATCCCATATTTCTTTGTGAGTACTTTGGGATTTAGTGCCTTTGTGGCAATTTCCAATAACCTGCTATTTGTACTTCAACATTGGAGATTTGTCATTGCCTGCCTGCCGCAGGCAGGGAAATTCGACATTGAAAAAATATTCCCGGATGCCGTGTCTTAGCACGGCATGCTATCTAAAAAAGTTTTCAGTAACCCAACAACGCAACAATTTACTGATCTTTTAACCAGTAACTTAAAACTTATGGCCTATGCTTCTGAATTTACAGGATTACCCCATCACTTTGTTCCTTGTAATGACGTATTGGATTGCCTGCACCCAGCAACAAGCATCCGGTACCCCGATCTCAACTTATCAACTATTCAACTCATCAGATAAGCCAATACCCCAACGACCCAATAACTCCTCAACCTGAAAAATCAAACTTCAATTGATCCCATTATTACAAATCAACTGATTTTCAAAAGTTTCTCTAATAAAAATTAAAATTGGTTTTTTCTGTTCAGAAATCTATCTTTGTGCAATTTTCAGCAGATTTTTCAAAATTACAGCTAAAATGAATGCCAAATTCCCGGAATACAAGCAATTTGATTTATCCAGGATCAACAAGGAAATGCTTAGCCAATGGAAAAGCAGGGATGTTTTCAACCGTAGTCTGGAGTCCCGGCGCACAGGCAAGGCATTTATCTTTTATGAGGGACCTCCTTCTGCCAATGGTATCCCCGGCATTCATCACGTTATGTCGCGTACAATAAAAGACATTGTTTGCCGCTTTAAAACCCTCAAAGGCTTATTTGTTGAACGCAAAGCAGGTTGGGATACCCACGGACTGCCTGTTGAACTCAGCGTAGAAACCTCTCTTGGCATTACTAAGGAAGATATAGGTGCAAAAATCAGTGTAAAAGAATTCAACGACACCTGCAGGAAAGAGGTAATGAAATATACACGTGAGTGGGAAGACCTTACTGAAAAAATGGGCTACTGGATCAATATGGATCATCCATATATTACCTATGACAACCGTTACATTGAAACACTCTGGTATCTTCTGAAACAACTTTATGATAAAAACCTGCTCTATAAGGGTTACACCATACAACCTTTTTCGCCTGCTGCTGGCACAGGACTTAGCTCTCATGAACTGAATCAACCCGGTTGTTACCGCGATGTAAAAGATACTACCTGTGTTGCTCAGTTTAAAGTTATCCGGGATGAGAAATCAGAATTTCTTTTTAAAGATACCGATACTGATCTTTATTTTCTTGCCTGGACAACAACTCCCTGGACTCTTCCATCCAATACAGCCCTTGCTCTTGGAGCTGATATACGATATGTAAAAGTGCGCACATTCAATGCATATTCGGGTGAGCCTATCACAGCTATACTCGCAAAAGACCTTATGCCGGTTTATTTTAATGTGAAAAATGCTGAACTCAGCCTTGAAGAATACAATCCGGGAGACAAAAACATACCTTATAAAATACTTCACGAATATAAGGGAAAAGAATTTGAAGGCATCCTGTATGAACAGCTTATCGATTGGGTAAAGCCCGCAGGTAAAGCTTTTGAAGTACTTCTTGGAGATTTTGTTACCACCGAAGACGGAACAGGTATTGTACATATTGCCCCGACTTTTGGTGCTGACGATTATCGTGTCGCCCAACAATACAGGATTGCTCCTCTTACTATTGTTGACATACAGGGAGTCACTGCTCCTCTTGTTGACAAGAAAGGACGCATGTATCCGGTAAAAAATCTGCATCCTGCATTTGTTAAAAATCAGGTCAACCTGGATACTTATTCAGAATTTGAGGGTCGGTATGTAAAAAATGAATACGATGACAATCTGACAGAAGATGATCCGACTCTGGATATCGATATTGCTGTAATGTTGAAAAAGAACAACAAAGCATTCAGGATAGAAAAACATGTGCACAATTACCCCCATTGCTGGCGCACGGATAAACCTGTTCTTTACTATCCTCTCGATTCCTGGTTTATACGAACGACAAAACTGAAGGATCGCCTGATAGAACTTAACAATACCATCAACTGGAAACCTGAATCTACCGGTACAGGACGTTTTGGAAAATGGCTTGAAAACCTTGTTGACTGGAATCTGTCCCGCTCACGATTCTGGGGTACCCCCCTGCCAATTTGGATATCGGAAGATAAAACCGAAGAAATCTGCATTGGTTCTGTCGCCCAGCTTAAAAATGAGATCGACAAGTCTGTGAAAGCAGGATTTATGAAATCCAATCCCCTTGCCTCCTATAAAGAAGGTGATTTTTCAGAAAAAAATTATTCTCACTTCGATCTGCATCGTCCCTTTGTGGATGAACTAGTGCTTGTATCCGACAAAGGACAAAAAATGATGCGCGAACCTGACCTCATCGATGTATGGTTCGATTCCGGTGCCATGCCCTATGCCCAGGTTCATTATCCTTTTGCTACAAAGGAAGATGATTTTCGTGCTGTGTATCCTGCCGACTTCATTGCTGAAGGTGTTGACCAGACTCGCGGATGGTTTTTTACTATGCATGCCATTGCGGGCATTCTTTTCGATTCTGTTGCTTATAAAAACATCATCAGCAATGGCCTGGTGCTTGATAAAAACGGTAACAAAATGTCGAAACGACTGGGAAACGCTGTTGATCCCTATGAAACAATTGACAAATACGGCTCTGATCCTTTGCGCTGGTACCTAATGACCAATGCACAACCCTGGGATAACCTTAAATTCGATATAGAAGGAGTGGAAGAGGTAAGACGTAAATTCTTTGGTACACTCTATAACAGCTATTCTTTCTTTGCACTCTATGCAAATGTTGACGGTTTTGACAATTCAGCCGCAGAGATTCCCTTTGAAAAAAGACCTGAAATTGACCGCTGGATCATCTCTCTGCTGAATTCCCTGGTCAAAGAAGTGGAATCGCATTATGAAAATTATGAACTTACACGTGCTGGTAGGGCAATTCAGGAATTTGTACTTGAAAACCTCAGCAACTGGTACGTTCGGCTGAACAGAAAAAGATTTTGGGGAGGTAATTTCGATGATGACAAACTTGCTGCCTACCAGACACTGTATGAATGCCTGGAAACAGTTGCCATTCTTGCATCACCTATAGCTCCTTTTTTTACCGACAAAATTTTCTGCGACCTGAACAGCATATCCGGGAAGTATGATCAGGATTCTGTTCACCTTGTTGATTTTCCGGTGTGGAATAAAAACTATATAGACAAAGATCTGGAGCAACGAATGGGTATTGCGCAGACAATTTCTTCCATGATACTCAGTTTACGACGTAAGGTAAACATCAAGGTGCGTCAACCCCTGAGCAAAATTATGGTACCGGTACTCAACAGTAAATTTGAAGAACAGTTGCAAAAAGTATCTTCCCTGATCCTTTCGGAAGTAAATGTCAAGGAAATTGAATATCTGAAAGATGCATCAGGAGTACTTGTAAAAAAAATCAAGCCTAATTTTAAAACACTTGGCCCCCGCTATGGGAAATTGATGAAGCAAATATCCGGTACCATAACGAAATTCTCTCAGGAAGACATTGCTGAAATAGAATCTTCAGGGAAAAAAGCAATTCAGGTAGATAGTGAAAAGATCGTTCTTACCCTGGAAGATGTTGAAATCATCTCGGAAGATATCCCCGGATGGCTTGTAGCCAATGAAGGGAAGATAACAGTAGCGCTGGATATAACTGTGACGGAAAAACTGCGTAATGAAGGTATGGCCCGGGAATTTATCAATCGAATCCAGAACCTGAGAAAAGACAGCGGTCTTGAGGTAACAGATAAAATTCATATACGCATTAAAAAACATACGGAGATCATTCAGGCTGTTGAAAACTTCTCAGAATACATTAGTTCTCAAACCCTGGCAACGAATATTGATTTGGTTGATGAACTTAAGGCTGACAAGGCTTTTGAGGTTGAATTAAGCGATGAAATTACTACCTTAATACAAATTGATAAGATTTAAAAAGGAAAGCATTACATATTAATATTTTTTATACTTTTAATAGACTAAATTTTATGATGATGGCTGAAAAGACAAGATATAATGATGAGGAGCTGGCAGAATTCAAACAGATCATTCTGGATAAGCTCGAGAAAGCCAAAAAAGATTATGAGATACTCAAGAGTGCCATAACTCAAAGCGAAAGCAACGATACTCAAGATACCTCTCCTACTTTTAAAGTCCTCGAAGAAGGCGCATCAACACTTTCAAAGGAAGAATCCGGCAAGCTGGCACAACGACAGCAAAAATTCATCCAGCATTTGCAGGCTGCCCTGGTACGAATCGAAAACAAAACCTATGGTATTTGCCGTGAAACAGGAAAGTTAATATCTAAGGAGAGACTCCGGGCGGTACCACATGCCACTCTTTCTATAGATGCAAAGCAAAGACAAAAATAATTCCTGTTTTTATAACTAAATAAAAATGATTGGGTACTTTCTCCAATCATTTTTTATTTTTGTCAGCAACATATACATCATGCGAAATCCATTCACATTATCTCTGTCACAAAAGGCTCTGCTGGTAGTAGTTTTAATTCTTATCATTGACCAGACTTTCAAGATCATTATTAAAACAACAATGCCCCTGGGATCAACTCAGCCTGTTATAGGCAGTTGGTTCCTGCTTCGTTTTATTGAAAATCCCGGTATGGCTTTCGGAATTGATATACCCGGAAAATTTGGCAAACCGGCATTGACTATTTTTCGATTGATAGCGGTTGTACTTATCGGTTTTTACATGCGCTCTATCATTAAAAAGAAAGCTCCGTTTGGCTTTATCTTATGCCTTTCCATGATCCTCGCCGGAGCTATGGGCAATATCATCGACAGCATGTTTTACGGTCTTATTTTCAGTGAAAGCAGTACTTTGCAACCCGCAGTGCTCTTTCCCGGAGAACCAGGATATGCTCCGTTTCTCCATGGTAAAGTAGTTGACATGTTATATTTCCCTCTGATAGAGAGCACTTTCCCCGAATGGGTCCCCTTCTGGCATGGTCAGAGATTCATCTTTTTCAGACCCATATTCAACATTGCCGATTCGGCCATATCCATTGGAGTAGCATCTATCTTTTTATTTCAAAGGAAATATTTGAAAGAAATGAGTTGATCTGTCTGTACGAGACGAAAATGAACAGGAAAGCTCAAGGATAAATGAAAGGTTTGAAAACTGCAAATGAATAGAATAAACAATTCTGTTTTCTTCTCTTATGAATTGATAATTCTTATTCCAAATGATTGTATTATTTTTGTTTAGTATAAACACTTCATCTATTAGTATACTCACATATGACTGAGCATGTAATTGGCATTGATATTGGCGGAACTTTTACCAAATACGGAATAGTTGATAAAAGCGGTCATTGTCTTAAAGAAAGTTTCACAAGCACTGATAAATACAATGATTTTGATGTCTATCTTGAAAACCTCACCACTGAGATTGAAGAAACAATCCGTTCTTTCCATAGTCGCATAGACATTAAAGCCATTGGCATTGGTGCTCCAAACGGCAATTATTACAAAGGCACCATCGAAAATGCTCCTAACCTGAACTGGAAAGGCACCATCCGTTTTGTCGAAAAACTAAAACAGTATTATCCTGATATTCCTATCGTACTCACGAATGACGCAAATGCAGCAGCACTTGGTGAGATGATCTATGGAGGTGCCAAAAATATGAAGGATTTTATAGTCATTACTTTGGGCACCGGACTGGGAAGCGGAATTGTTGTAAATGGCAATATCGTGTACGGTCATGGAGGCTTCGCGGGTGAATTGGGACATATGAATGTGAAGCATCGTGGCCGCGACTGCGGTTGCGGGAAAAAAGGTTGCCTCGAAACTTATGTTTCTGCCACCGGCATAAAACGTACAGTATTCAAACTTATGGCTGAAAAGGTAGTGGAAAGCGAAATGCGTAATATAAATTTTGAGGATCTTACTTCAAAAATGATCTCCGAAGCAGCCAAAAAAGGAGATGAAATTGCTATCGAAGCATTCGAAATTACAGGACGTATACTTGGTGTAAAGCTTGCCGATGCAGTTGCGTGCACCAGTCCGGAGGCAATTTTCCTGTTTGGCGGACTGACAAATGCAGGTGATTTATTGCTTAACCCTACAAAAAAAAATATGGAGGAAAATCTTTTCCCTATTTATAAAGGAAAGGTGAAACTCCTGATGTCTCAGCTGAATGAAACCAATGCTGCCATTTTAGGAGCGTCAGCTCTTGCATGGAAAGAATTGGAAATGTGATTTTTTTTCAGTTACTTAATGTTCTTATTTCTTTTGTATTGTAATTTGTCCTTTTTTATTAATAAATGGAGCAATTACTAAAAAATAAAAGAATTCTGGTTGTTGAAGATGAAGAGACAAATTGGTTTCTTCTGCGTGATATTCTGGAAGGATACTCAGCTGAAGTAGTCTGGGCTGAAATAGGTCAGCGCGCTATTGACATGATTTCCGAAGGTCAGCATTTTGACCTTATTCTCATGGACATTCACCTTCCCTCAATGGATGGTCTTGAAGTTACCGAAAAGATCAAATCCATCCATCCCGATATTCCTATCATTGCGCAAACTGCTTTTGCGCTCGATAATGAAATTCAAAATTGCTACGCTGCAGGCTGTGACGGCCATGTATTAAAACCTTTTTCCATTCCCGAATTATCTGCCGCTATCGAAAAAGTGTTAAAGCCCTGATCCCGGGTTCTCTGGTACGGAATTCGGAATAAGGCTCACAATCAATCTCCAATGTCCCTGCCTGCCTGCGGCAGGCAGGGACATTCGACATTGAGTAAATACTGGTTTTTATGAACATTGACAAACCAGTAACCAAAAACTTCTCAACTTATAAACCCCTAAACAAATCATTGATTAAATGATCAAACAGCCTGCCTCATATTGGAAATCGCTTCATTTAAAAAACGGTTAAAAGGATAGAGCGCACGAAAACTATTTACTATTTCTTCCAAAATATTGTCATCCATCATTTCTTTGTCATTTTTCATCTTTGAAAATCCATAACTTTTAAATTTCAGTAACTCCACATCCGGAAAGTTTTTGGGAAATCCCTTTGGCGGTTTTTTTAATTTATCTCCTGATAAGGGTTCAAAATGATCTGTCAGTCCATGAGAGTATATGATTTCTTTAAATTCTTCAACATGTTTATGGATATCATTGCGAATTGCTTTAAGAACAGGTGAGGGAGGCATATATATACCGCCGGCAATAAACGAATTTCCCGGTTCAATATGCAGGTAATATCCTGCAAATCCGGCTTTTTCCCCTCCGCGTGCAAGAAAACTGCCAAAATTGGTTTTGTAGGGTGATTTGTCAGCTGAGAATCGTACATCGCGAAAAATGCGAAATATACAATCTTTGGGGATAAGACCTTTTATGTCTTTATCAAACTTACTCACTTCATGCAACAAGATTTCTGTGACATGCTCAAATTCTTGTTTTGCACTATTGTAAAAAGATTTATTTGCATGATACCATTCACGATTGTTATTTTGTGAAATAGTTCTTAAAAATTCAAACGATGTATTGAACATTTTTGACGGAATGTATATGGTTTATTAAATGTACATTTTTTATCTTAACCTGCCTTATTGATAAATTCACACTTTGTTTTATGCCAAAGCAGGTTAATAGCACTTGTTGCATTTTTTCATTTTAATTTGGTATCCATGAAAAAAATAGCATTAATAGCAGCCGGAGGAACAGGAATGCGTATGGATGCAAATATACCCAAACAGTTTATCCTTCTGCACAACCTTCCTATACTTATGTATAGCATGAACACTTTTTTCTCTTACGATAACAACCTGGAAATACGTTTGGTTCTTCCCGAATCTGAGATAAAAACATGGGAAAAATTGTGCACCCAATTCAATTTTAAGATCAATCACAGGATCATTGCGGGTGGCGAAACCAGATTTCATTCGGTTCAAAACGGTCTGGCTGATATTACCGGAACTTCACTCATAGCCATCCACGACGGAGTACGCCCGCTTGTCAGCAAGGAAACCATCTCAAATTGTTTCACCATTGCAGAAAAATCAGGTACTGCAGTTCCTGTTATACCTCTGAACGAATCCATCCGGAAAATTGATCAGGAAGATTCATTTGCCGAACCCAGAGCGTTTTATCGTACAGTGCAGACTCCCCAGGTATTCCAGTCTGAATTACTACTTGACGCATACAATACCGAATACCAGGAAGAATTTACAGATGATGCATCTGTTGTAGAAAAAGCCGGGTACAAGATCTATCTTGCCGAGGGAAATCAGGAAAACATTAAAATCACTTCAACCCTTGATATGATTATAGCCGAAGCTCTTTTAAAGCAATCGAAAAAATAAAACTACTCTTTATATTTTCTTTTCTGTGGCATTGTTACTAATGAATAAATAATTGCCGGGGTCCTGATGAAATTCTTTTTCAATTCACTAGCCATAAAAACAATCACAAACTCCCGGAATGACTGTTATTCTTCCGTAGCTTCTTCAAGAACCCCTCCCGGTCTAACATCCTTTATGATCTGTGCAGGATCACATGCATAACTTACATAACTATTACTTCCAACAGCGACATCCAGTTTTTCCGTAGCACAGACTTTTGCCATCCCGCTTAGAGAAGCTTCAACGCTGACAAACTCACCTTCCAGTTTGTGTCCTGAAAACGAAGCCGATACTGAAACTTGAATCTTCTGTCTTTCTGCATACCCTTCTGCATAAAAGGTTGATCCTCCTCCGGCATTTATTTCCAGGTACTTAATGTCCAGATCAACATAAGCCTTACCTCCGCTTTGTAATTTCACCCTGAGACTATCGGTTATGAGTAATCCTTTTGTTGATACCTCAGCTTTGCCCATAATTTCCATCGATGAGATTGCGGGACAAGTGAGTGTTGCCATAACTTTGCCACTGCATCCGAAGCCGTTTAAAAGTTTCAGAGTCAATACACCATGTTCAATTTCTCTCACAAGACATTTCGATTCCAGATCCTGTGTCTTTATAGTGAGTGTATATTCCGGGGCTTTCTCAATCTGAAGAAGAATGCCACTGGAAACAATAATTTTATGTATGGGTCCGATCTCTGTTTTTTCCTGTCCTTTCAGTTGACAGGAAAAAATTATAAAACCAACGAATAAATAGAAAGCTGTTTGCTTCATAAGAATTGTTTTTATTAAAACAGGAATTAAAGGGAAATAATTGTGAAAACAAGGATAAAAATTCTGCATTCTTTTCCGGAGATCAATTTTACCTTTATATCCCTGCAAATACACCAAATAAATCATAGAGTTTACTTAAATGGACCCCGATCCGGTAATGAATAAAAAAACAACCCGGATGATTCTTAATAGTATTTGTATGATTGTCAGATCTCCCTCATATGAAAAGGAACGGACAACAGTGATTCGAGCACTTCACCTGCTTCCTGAATGATCTCATCATCTTCTTCGTAGTACCAGTTAACTTCCAGAATTCCTTCATTATCTTTCAGTGATTGAAGATGACAAAGCATATGATAAATCAATTTTGAAGATCCTGTGTTAATGTATTCAAGATAAAAATCAAGAAAAAGTGTTTTATGAAAAGCATTGTAGCACGATTCAAGAGTTCTCTGCAACTCCTCATAAAAATCGCACGGATCAGTCATTCTTGAACGTCCCGATATTTCAACTTTCTTTAATCGTTCCCTGACTGTAACATTCGGAGTGTCCTGAGTAATTTCTTTTGTTTTATTTCCAGAGACAAACCATCCCATAACACTTAGAATTTAGTTGTTCTTCATCCCCTCAACCCACGGATTGTTAGTAGTCTCTTTACTCTGATACCAGATTGACTCTGAAATCTGACTGACTTTGAAGAATTCGTCCTCCTGCAATTACCCTTCTGTTATTGCTTATCAGATACCAGTTAATTTCAAAATCCGTTGCAGGTATCAGATTTGCTAATTTCTTCAATATTAAAAGAATCCACTTTGCCGAACTGTCATTAATCTGTTTTAACCTGATATTAATGACTTCCGTTTTACGACCTCCCATATTGAACGCCAGTATCCATTTCAGCACATTACTGTAAAACCAATTGGTCTCTTTTAAAGTGGAATTCCCTGAAATTTCCACTACTCTTCGCGATCCATCAATCAATACACTTGGAGATCTCTCTCCACCCTCAATTGAGAAAGTCTTCATGCAGAATTCTGTTCCTGATAATAAAATTACGCTTTATCTCTTGAAAACTCAAATGTAAGAAAGTGATTTGAATTAATTAATAAAGGTGAGATAGATCACTTTTTCTTTCAGGAGAAAGATCATTCAATTCACCGATGAAAGAGAATCGTTGGCCGATTTTTTCTACTTCGCTTATTATTTCTCTTCTATATTTGCTATGAGTTAAAAGGAAGGTTTATCATTCAATTAACACGCATTTATTTATTACTGTTTCTCTGTAAACCGGGGAAACTTTTTGAGTTATTTTTGTGTTTCATTTTTTATGACCGTTGCCTTGACTGAAATACCTGAAAAATTTTAGAGCGTTGCTCAATGATATAAGTATGCCTCTTCTTAAAAAATAAAACTATGAGTTAACCTATAAATAAACCAAAAACCATGGAAATAAAACGATTGATATGTTACTCACTTTTTGTGTTGGTTCTACCGATCAATACATCAGCACAAAGCGATTCAACAATGAAATTCTCTCTGACCGAGGCACAAGATTTTGCTGTTGACAATTATTTCATTAGTAAAAATGCAGCACTGGATATTCAGGCTGCAAAAAAACGGGTATGGGAAACAACAGCCATGGGATTGCCTCAAGTCCATGCCGATGGCAGTTATCAACACATCCCGGGCGAAATCCCTGAATTTGATTTCGGTATGGACAGCCTGTTCGGTTATGTGTTCAATTCACTGGATGATTTGGGCTATCCGCCTCCCGACGGAATTATTGACACTTCTTCATCAGGATCTAATGCGATTGCACCAAAAAATTCAATCAGTTACAGTATTACGGTTTCCCAGCTTATTTTCAGCGGAGAATATATCGTAGGATTACAGGCAGCAAAAGTTTACAAGATGTTCTCTGAGAAGAATTATGAAAAAGTAAGAATAGATATTAAGGAAAATGTTGCCGGAACTTATTTTACTCTATTAATACTTGAAGCCAATAAAGAAGTACTGATTCATACGCTCGATAACTTAAAAATGAACCTCGATCATACCAGGAAGTCTTATGCTGTGGGTCTTGTTGAAGAAACAGATGTAGATCAACTCGATCTCACAGTAAAAAGAACTGAGAATGATCTGACAACTATAGAAAACCAGATTGAGACAATGCACCGTATGTTAAAATATCAGATGGGGATCCCCTCCGGCATTTCAGTGGAGCTGACATCATCTCTCGATCATCTTATCACACAAAACATTGTTACAGATTCAGCTTATGCTTTTGTGCTGGAAGACAATATAGATTATAAAATCCTGGATACACAGGAAAATCTCCAGAAACTATTAGTGGGTCTTGAAAAGGCAACTTATCTGCCTACAATTTCCGGTTTTTATACTTATACGGACAAAACAAATAAAACCAATGTGGATTTTACCATCAACCACATGATAGGTGTTGGTGTAAGCTGGCCGATATTCACCAGCGGCAGCAGAAATGCAAGGGTTTCACAGGCAAGAATTGAGATGGAAAAAGCGCAAAATATAAAAGAACAGGAATCTGAGAGGTTAATTCTTGCTGCCCGACAGTCAAAGTACGACTACCAGACAGCCCTGAGAAAATACTACAATGAAAAACAAAATTTCAGTCTCTCAGAAAAAGTATTTCATAAAGCAGCCGAACAATTTAAACAGGGAATGATTTCAAGTCTTGACCTGTCTCTTTTTAACAACCAATACCTTGGAGCGCAATTGTCTTATGCCACGGCAATTCAGGAATTACTGAACTCAAAAATAAGACTGGATAAAGCGCACAATCAACTTTAAACCATGAAAACAAATTTTAATAAACAAACAGGCATGAAAACAGTAGTAAAATTTTTAGCCGTTTTACTTTTGGTAAGTTGCGGCATGTCAAAAGACCAGATGATCAAAAAACAGATTGAAGCAAAAAAATCCAAGATTTTAAAATTGCAGGAGGAGATTGCCGGTCTTGAAGATCAACTGAGTGATACAAATGATATCCCCCCGGCAATTGTTGTTGGAGTGAAACAAATGAAACCTGAAGAATTCAAACATTATATTACAGTATTTGGCAATGTAGAAGCCAGTAAATATGCGAAAGTCAGTCCTGAAATGAATGGCCAGATCAGGAAAATTCATGTCGAAGAAGGACAGCACGTAAACAAGGGTGAATTACTGGTTTCTTTAATAAACGATGTTACACAAAGCTCAATAAGTGAAGCACGTGTAAGTCTTGAACTGGCTGCAACAACATATGAAAAACAAAAGGTATTGTGGGATCAGGGTATAGGATCGGAGATACAATATCTGCAGGCAAAAACACAGAAACAGGCAGCCGAAGAAAGACTGAATATGCTTGAGGCACAATTGAGAATGTCGCAGGTGAGAGCTCCTTTCAACGGTATAGTAGATAAGATCTATCTGAAAGAAGGAGATATTGCCGGACCAATGGCGCCACTTGTGGAATTCGTAAACCTGTCAAATCTTACCATCAAAGCTGATGTTTCAGAAAAATATGTTGAAGATATTAAAGCGGGAGAAAAAGTTGAAGTTACTTTTTCTTCATTGCCTGATGTACAACGTACAGCAACAATAAAACGGACAACAAAAGTAATCAATCCCATAAACCGAACCTTCCAGATTGAATTGAATCTTGAAAATCCCGGAGAAAAGATCCGTCCGAACATGATTGCTTCCATCCGGATTAATGATTTCGGTTCCGATGATGCTTTCGTCGTACCCTCAATAATTATCAAACGTGATATTACAGGCGACTATCTATACGTTGCATTACCAAATGATAAAAATGCCCTGATTGCAAAAAAGAGATACCTGACCAGAGGAATTTCATACGAAGGAAATACTATGGTAACAAAAGGATTGAGCGAAGATGACAAGGTTATCGTTGCAGGCTATAATCTCGTAAGTTCAGGCACATACGTTACTGTGAATTAATTTATGCTGGCCTTATACGCTGAAAAAACTGACTTATGGATATCAAAGAAATGAACAATAAGGTGGTGCGGGAATTTAAACTGACTTCCCTCGCACTAAAGAATAAGAATACCATATACTTGCTTTCTGTATTGATCCTGGTATTTGGATTCTATTCGTACAGAACCTTACCGAAAGAACTTATCCCTGAAATTATCTGGCCAGAGATCATGGTCCAAACCCAATATTTTGGAAACTCTCCGGAAGATATTGAAAGTATCATAACACGACCCATTGAAAAGGAAATTGACGGTGTCAAAGGGTTGAAAGAAATATCATCCATTTCTACCCAGGATGTTTCAATGATATTTGCTGAATTCAACACCGATGTAGATCTCGAGGATGCCCTTCAGCGCGTAAAGGATCGTGTCGACAGGGCAAAAAGTGAATTGCCTTCCGGCGATGATGTAATCGGCCCCATCGTGTTTGATGTCGATTTTACCGAATTCCCGATCATCAATATAAACCTTTCAGGAGATTACAGCCTTGCCGAGCTCAAGAATTATGCCGAGCACCTTCAGGATGAACTGGAAAATATTTCAGAAGTCTCAAAAGTCCTTATAGAAGGGATTAACGATCGTGAGGTAAAGGTGAATGTCGACCTCATGAAGATGGTAGCTATGAATGTTACTTTCTTCGACATCTCAATGGCACTGAACAGCGAAAATATTATTGTATCGGGAGGAGAAATGCTGATACATGGTATACGGAGGGGATTACGTGTTGTTGGGGAAATCGATCATCCCCAAGAACTCGAGGAAATTATTATTAAGAAAGAAGGAGACAAAACGGTGTATCTCAGGGATGTTGCCGATGTTGTATACGGCTTTGCTGAACCGTCAAGCTATGCCCGCCTTGACAGGCAACCGGTTGTTTCTGTTCAGGTAGTCAAAAAGGGCGGTGAGAATCTGCTTTCAGCAACTGAAAAGATATTTAATACCCTTGATAAGGCCAAAGAAGATAAACTGATTCCCGAAGGACTGAGAATTTCAATCACAAATGATCAGTCGGAGGAAGTAAAGAGTCAGCTGGATAATCTTGAAAACAGCATGATCCTGGGTATTATCCTGGTGGTTCTTGTTCTGTATTATTTTTTGGGCACAAGGAATGCGCTTTTTGTTGGTCTTGCCATACCTATGTCCCTGTTTCTCTCCTTTGTTGTTATTGGCATTATTGATTACCGGATCAACATGATGGTACTATTCTCATTGATACTGGCTCTTGGAATGCTGGTGGATAATGCTATTGTTGTTGTTGAGAATATATATCGTTTTGTGGATCACGGATACAAACCATGGGAAGCTGCAAGGCTGGCGGTAGGCGAAATTGCCGTTCCCATCATTGCTTCTACACTCACAACGCTTGCTGCTTTCTTTCCTCTGGCCTTGTGGAGCGGAGTCGTAGGAGAGTTTATGAAAATATTGCCCATAACATTGATTATCGTTCTGTCGGCATCGTTGTTTGTTGCCCTGGTTATTACCCCGGTAATTTCAGCAACATTTATAAAAGCTGAAAACCCGGGCGCTACGAAAACAAACAATAAGAAAAAAGGATTTATTGTTGCTTTCTCCATGATTGGAGCTGGTCTTCTGATGCTCATTCCGGGATGGAGAGTCTTTCCGAATCTTTTAATAATTTTCGGGATAATTGGTATTCTGAACCTTGCTATATTTCAAAAGCAGCAGATACGTTTTCAGAATGTATTCCTCGCCTGGCTGGAAGTTTTTTATGTGAAAGTGATCAGGTACGCCCTCAGGGGAAAGCATCCTCTCTGGTTTTTCCTTGGTGCATTTGGATTGTTGTTCTTTGCAATTATCCTTATGGCCGTGCGGCAACCTGAAGTATTGTTCTTCCCTGATAACGATCCGAATTATATCAATGTAATCTGTGAATTGCCCATAGGAACCGATATTAAATCGACGGATCAATTTGTTTCAGGGCTGGAAAAAGATATAACAGAATTCCTTGAACCCGACTCCGA
This sequence comes from Bacteroidales bacterium, assembly GCA_016935615.1. GTDB lineage: Bacteria > Bacteroidota > Bacteroidia > Bacteroidales > UBA10428 > UBA10428. The sequence continues at coordinate 11,069 of JAFGQO010000066.1, read as the reverse complement.
TATTATTGAATCGATCCTTACTACAGTAGGGAAAGGAGACCCGGAAGATTATACCAGTGGACCGCAACCTCAAAAAGCGCTTATTACGATAAGTTTTGTTGATTTTCTGAAACGGGGAAGGAAAAATACTTCGGTGATCATGCGCAATCTTACAGACAGAGTAGTTGGAAAATATCCAGGAGTAGAAATTGAAGTTGCAAAAGAAAATATGGGTCCGCCTACAGGAAAAGCAATTAACCTGGAAATTATCGGACAGAACTTCAACGAGCTTGTATTTTTAACAGATTCCATTCAAACCATAATTAAAAACGCCGGTATTGAAGGAATTGAAGGACTTAAAATGAACATCAGTACGGATAAACCCGAACTGATAGTAAAAATTGATCGTGACAAAGCCCGGCGTTTCGGGTTATCAACGATGCAGATCGCTAACGATTTGAGAACTTCGATTTACGGATTAAACGCTACCGACTATAAAGTGGGTGAAGACGAATATCCGATAATGATCAGGTTGAAGGATGAATACCGTTACAGTTTATCAGCCCTGGAAAATATGACAATAGATTATACCGATAACGGAATTACAAGCCATATTCCATTGTCTGCCATTGCAGATTTTGATTATTCCAGTACGTTCAGTTCCATTCGCCGAAAAGATCTCGACAGGGTCATCACCCTGTATTCAAACGTGGTTGAAGGATACAACGCAACCAAAGTGAATAGTGAAATTAAAAAACTGATGGCAGGCTTTGATATGCCTCCCGGATACAAATATGAATTTACCGGTGAACAGGAAGAACAGGATGAATCCTTTGATTTCCTGATGACAGCATTGATCATTGCTGTTTCGCTGATCTTCCTTATCCTGGTAACCCAGTTCAATTCGGTTATACGTACTCTTATCATACTGATAACCGTATTGTTCAGTACCATCGGTGTGTTTGGTGGTCTGGCCACTTTTAAAATGCCATTTGTAATAATTATGACAGGTGTTGGTATTATTGCTCTAGCAGGTATTGTTGTAAACAATGCAATTGTTCTGATCGATTATACGGAATTGTTACGTGCCCGTAAAAGAAAAGAGCTGGGACTGGAAGAAGATGCAATACTGCCAATGGATGCAGCCACCGAGTGCCTTGTTCAGGCAGGTAAAACCCGTTTGCGCCCGGTATTGCTGACAGCTATAACAACCTTGCTTGGATTAATCCCCATGGCAATCGGGATGAATTTTGATTTCGCCGGATTTTTGCACTCCTGGGATCCCAATTTTTATATTGGAGGTGATCAGTCAAAATTCTGGGGCCCGCTGGCATGGACGATCATTTTTGGTCTTACGTTCTCAACTTTCCTTACGCTTGTCATTGTGCCGGTTATGTTCCGGTTAACTTCAGTTGCCCAAATAAGATGGATTAAATTCCTTAATTTCTGGCAAGATAAGAATGGAAATGGCAATGGAAAAAGAACAGTATAAAGAACATCCCGGTATTGCAAATTGACTTACAGGTATATCCATGGAGTTATACCAAAAGTTATTTGCAAATCATTCTGAATCCCCTGCCTGTTAAGCAGGCAGGGGTTTTTTGTTGCCAGGTACCGGGTACTTGTATAACTGCTGAAAATGCGCGCACGATTTGAAAACTTGAAACCAGAGACTACCGACTTGAGATTATTTTTTTTGCTGTTCTCATTACAATTACTGATCTTTAATTCTATGGAACTCAAACTGAAAAAGAAAAACTTTGTAATATGCGGTGCCACCAGTGGGTTTGGTAATGCCATCGCACAGCAATTGATTGAAGAAGGAGCCAATGTGCTGGCAGTTGCCCGTGGCGAAGAAAAACTGAAAGAATTACAAGATGCCTATCCTTCACAAATAGAGATCCTGACAGGAGATATCACACAAACACAAACATTGACTAAGCTTGTAAAAAAGGTTGATGGTATTGAAATAGGAGGCATTTTGGTGAATGCCGCCGGCCCGCCAGCCAAATCATTCATTGAAACATCCATTGCTGACTGGGATGAGGCATATCAAAAATTGTTGCGATGGAAAATCGAACTTACCAAGTTGTTCCTGCCCAAGTTTTTAGAACAAAATTACGGCCGTTTTCTTTTTATCGAAAGCTCTGCTGTCAAACAACCGCTGGAAAACCTGGTGTTAAGTACTTCTTTACGCCTCTCGGTCGTAGGATTTGTTAAAACACTTTCTCAGGAAATTGCTGACAGAGGAATTACCTTCAATGTTATTGCTCCCGGTTATCATTATACTCCTGCAGTAGAAAGGCTGATCAGCAAAAAAGCTGAGAACATGAAAATATCAACAAAACAAGCCCGGAAACAAATTGAAGACTCCATTCCTATGAAAAAGACCGGAGATCTGAAACATTTTGCATCTCTCGCAGTATGGCTTCTGTCGCCTCTTGCCGATTATGTTACCGGCCAGGTATATGCAATTGACGGAGGCACTGTTAAATCTACCTTATGACCTATGATTTTTCGTACGCATAAGAGAATATTACTATTCATCATTCTGTTATTTATCATTCATATTTACGCCTATTGTCAGAATTCTTATATCCCTGCGATCAGAGGACATTATGGATTCATTATTGCACATACAAAAGACCTCCCCGATGTTTCTTCTACACATCCCTGGGGTTTGGAGCTGGAATGGAACTGGCAACTGATGAGTGAAAATGCCTGGAATTATTGCTATTGCTACCCACGCACGGGGGTTTCTTTTTTTTATATCAACTTCGATCAACCTTCAATTCTTGGAAATTCCTATGCACCCTATGTATTTATTGAACCGGTTTTGGGAGCGGAAAAGAAGTTCCATATGTCATTCCGTTTCGGAATGGGTCCGGCCATTATGGATAAAGTGTATGATGAACAAACAAATCCCGAAAACACCTTTTACGGATCATGGCTGAGTTTTATCGTTCTTCTGAATGCAGGATTCAACTACAGGATAAATGATGTGATAAATATTCAGCTTACGGCCAATTTCAATCATATTTCTAACGGAGGGATTAAAAATCCGAACAAAGGGATCAATTTCCCAACAATGGGTTTAGGTATCGATTACAATCTCAGACCCATGCCTTATGAAAAGAGGGTAAAAAATGACAGTATTGACCTTCACCCAAAAAAATGGAGATTTGATGTGGTTGCTTTTGCTACCGGAAAAACAGAGATCAAAGGACATGCTCATTATCCGGTTTATGGTTTGTATGGAAATGTGAGTCGTGTAATTGCCAGGCTCAGTGCATTATCTCTGGGATTGGAAGGAACTGTCGACCTGGCGGATAAAAGAGAGATTGAACGTCTGGAATTAACGGAAAATGGCAAATACATCGATCATAAATACGCTGCTGCACTTCTGGGACATGAGCTTCTCATCGGCAGGTTTATTTTCAGCATTCGTTTTGGTGCATATTTCTATTCTCCTTTTAAAAGAATGGATCCCATATACCAGCGTTATGGTCTTACTTATCATTTTAACAAACGTATCTTTATCGGTACCGATATCAAAGCCCACAGACATGTAGCTGATTTTTTGGATTTTCGCCTTGGAATTTCATTTTAACCGGTAACCTGCCTAAATTTAGTATAACTTTCAAATTCTAAACGATTAAACCGTCCTGTTATGAAAATTTATAAAACAGATGTAAATAAAAAATCCATCATCCGCTGGAAGGTATATTTTGACCGGTCAAGAATGTACATTGGCTATATTCAATTCTTCCTAATTGGAATTGTTTTCCTTCAATCTTTTAAGGATAAAGCCTGGGGAGAATTTATATTTAAATACGCCCTGATTGCAATTCCGGTTGCCTTGATTTTTTTTATCATACTATCATTATTTATGGGTTATCTTGATTCAAAAATTGGATTGAGAGAAGAAGAATTGCGTAACTTATCCAGCTCAAATCCCGTGCTAATGGAAATACTTAATTCTACTAAAGAAATAAAGGAAAAGCTTAAGTCCATTACTTCTGTCACGGAAGGAAAAAACTGAAATCTTTATTTCAGAAGTGTCTGATTAATTTTGTTGCAAGGATTGAATCTGTATAATCTATTCTCGAATTACCTTTTATGAATCAGCTGATAAAACATTTGTTCCCTGCCTTTGTTATTATTACAAATTCCGGAGCACAAATTTCCAATATCAACGCGTTTGGGGCTCTTGCAGATGCAAAAACCTTAAATACGGAATCCATTCAAAATGCAATTGATGCATGTAATAACCATGGTGTTGGCAAGGTGTATGTACCTGCAGGAACATTTGATATTCTTTTGGCTTTGTTTTCATCTTTAAAATATTATAGATTTACCATGTAATTAAGCGCTTTTACAATGATCGAACAGATTACACTGGAGAGTATTAAGGAGCAGATCCGAAATGTCCCTGATTTCCCAAAACCGGGCATACAGTTCAAAGACATTACCACTATCCTGAAAGAACCTGAATTATTCAATTACCTGGTTGACACTATATCTGAAATGTACCAGGGTCTGAATATAACAAAGGTAGTTTGTATTGAATCACGCGGTTTTATACTGGGTGGTGCTATAGCATCGAAAATTGGTGCGGGATTTGCCCCTATACGCAAACCAGGGAAACTTCCGGCAGCCAAATTCACCAGGACATATACCCTCGAATACGGTACTGAATCCGTGGAAATCCATAAAGATGCCCTTGAAAACGGCGAAACGGTATTGCTTCACGACGACCTGCTTGCTACCGGAGGAACTGCTCTTGCAGGAATAGCCCTTCTTAACTATTTCAGACCAAAAAAAATATACGTGAATTTTCTTTGCGAACTGGACTTTCTCAAAGGCAGGGAAAAACTTAAGTCGTACGAAATTACCAGCCTGATACACCTTTAATCCATAAAATTATGCAACGTAGCCTGATCTTTGCTTTATTGCTCGTTTTAATTATTGTCGTCTTTGCACTTCAAAATTCAGCTTCTATCGATCTAAAACTTTTTTTCTGGGATATCCAGAGTTCTGCAGCCTTGATAATTACATCCGTTCTTTTTATCGGAGCTATCCTGGGGGTACTCTTCTCATTGCCCTCAATAATGAAAAAGAATGAAAAGATAGAGGAATTGCAAAAGCAGATAGCCAAAAGCGATAAAGAATAAATACGTCTTACACTAATATTTTTCCTGTCATTTCTGTCGGGACAGGTATTCCCATTATTTTCAGAAATGTTGGAGCAACATCTGCAAGAACACCATCCTTAAATTCTTTCACATCTTCGCTGATAATAATACAGGGAACCGGATTTAATGAATGTATTGTATTTGGACTTCCATCATCATTTACAGCATAATCTGCATTTCCATGATCTGCAATAATCATAGCTGCATATCCGTTTCCTAAAGCTGTTTCCACAACTCTTCCCACACAAGCATCCATAGTTTCCACAGCCTTTTTGATGGCAGAATAAACTCCTGTATGTCCAACCATATCTGCAATTGCCTTATTAATCCTAACCAGATCCTGGTAAACTATTCTGCCTGCACCGATAGTCAAATGTCCAACTTCAGAATTGCCTATCTGTCCTTCAGGCAAACCAACGTCCTCTCCACAACAGCATAATGTTGAGTTGGGATAGCAACTTGTGAAACGATCAATATTCGGTGTATTTGCATTATGAATTACATTACTTTTGCTCTTATTGCCTATACCCCACCGGTCAAGAATGATCAAAATTGTTTTCTTCATATATTAAACCGGAAATTGAAATTGTAATGAGTCCAAAATAAATTGTGAAATATGAGCTTATAAAGATACTCATTACAAGATTGCCTGTAAAACCAAAACTCCGGTGAATTATTTGCTGACAAATATGCCTTTAAAATTTTACTATCTTGCGTCCTGAAATAAGATGATGAACAACCATATTTTTAAATATGACGTTCGTAAAAATTATAAATACTTAAATGAACCTATTATATACAAAAGTTCACAACCGGAAATGAACAAATTATGGCTGATCATATCAATTTTATCTATCGCTCTTATCTATTTTTTTCATTCCTGCAATCAGGAGAAAATTTGTCAGGATGAACTTGAATCTTATGCAAATGCAGGGTTTTATACAGATAAAGATGGTACTCTGAAAGATACGACTTTTGAGGAATTTAAAGTCAGAGGACTACAAAATCCTGATACCATTCCCTTCGATACACTCAGAGAGGAACAATCTGTCCGGCTTCGTCTTTCGCAGGGAAGTGATTCATGTACATATGTTTTTTCCTTTGCTGTTTATGATTCTATTCCGTCACCCGACACAGCGGGAAAACTAATATGGAGTGTTTCCTATTATATAGAGGATACTATGAAGCTTAACTATACAAGGCAAATTTACCTGGTATCTCCCGATTGTGGATTCTCTCATTACTTTGAATTAATTGATCTCAGCTATACGAACAATATGATTCAATCTGCAGAAATAGCAATCTCTGAAATCGGCAACTTCAATGAAGAGAATATTAAAATACGTTTTTAGTACAGTGCTTATTCTATACATGTTCTTCCCCGTTTTTCCCCGGGAAGAACCGGTAAAAGAAAAAATCAGGATCATCGGGCCAAGAATTGGCTTCGATCTTTCAAGACTAACACTATACTATTTTGAACCCGAACGCACTGCCTATGAAATTTCTTTCGATTATGAGATAAAAAGAAATTACTACCCGACTGTTGAATTTGGATTACAGGATATCAAGCTGGAAGAACCTCATTACAATTACTTTTCGGAAGGATATTATTTAAAGCTTGGCATGGATTACAATTTTCAGAAAAACACGGCGATCGATCAGTATGAAATGGTTTTTTTCGGATTCAGGTATGGATTTTCCCAACAGGGTCATTCAGCCGAGAGTATCATTATTGCAGATGATTACTGGGGAGATTTCTATGCCGAATCAATCCCTGTAAGTACTTTTTACGGACACTGGATTGAATTATCAGCAGGCGTCAAAGCAGAACTTTTTAAAAATTTGTTCGTCGGCTGGTCATTCAGAGGACGTTTGCTTCTGTTCAAATCAAAGCATCCCTCCATTGAGCCTTACTATATACACGGTTTTGGCAGAGGAAATAAACGAGTCAGTCTCGGATTCACTTATTCCATATACTATAGATTGCCTTTGATAAAAAGCAAACCTAAAATACTTCCGGTACCTTAAACGGATAAAAATTATAATTTCCCCCAGTCAGGTTTGCTGCCAAGACTAAAAGTCCTCTGGATGTGAAATCCGAAATATATATCACCATTTCTCCATTGACCATTTGTTTCAGTAAAGAATCCCGATTCAAACCAGGGCTGCGAATTTGAAAAAAGCAGTTGAAAAACATGTCCGCCGGTCTCAATATCGAAGCCAATGGCCAGAGGATGCATAAATCTTTCATTATCAGGCCTGTTTGCAAAGTAGTAATATTCAATATTCAAACTCAGAATCTTTGCTATCCTGATCTTTCCTCCAAGGCCTAATAAAAACATATCATTCGGATCTGTTTTTTTCTCCACCAGGTTTTTATGAACAAAGCCCGGCATAAACTGAAGAGAAAATATCCTGTTCAGCTTGGTTGCCATCAAAACCTGGTGAACATAACTGACACGATGTACAAAATCAAGGTATTGTTTTCTTTCTTCATCCCATCGAAGAGAGTTCACTGAAGCCGATGTCAGATATGTTAAAGAAAAGGGCATCCCCTTTTCACCTGTTGCCTGATGAATAATCCTGTATTTTAAATACCCGTCAAACGTTTTATTGTATGTGCTTCTTCCGAAGCCTGCACTTAACCGATCGGTTATTCCATAATCCAATCCGATACGTATGGTGGCATTATCCAATCCGAACATATCATAAATTCCATCGTCCAGTCTCCAGAACCGGTGGGATATGATCAATACCAGTTCCTGCTTCCCGGGACTTTCAACAGTGTGTCCTGATGCCAACCTTGAAGATGCAAATGTTGAATATACAAATTGCTTCGCCGGAAGACTATCCGTTTCTTCAATGATTTCCATCAGATCCTGTGAAAATCCCATTGATGCACAAAGAAAAATTGTTATACATGGTATCAAATCCTTGATTCGTTTCATGACTTATTTCTTATAAGGTGTCAGAATTATTTCTACGTGCACATCTACTTCCTCTGCAATATTTTTAATGACTGCCCTGGGAATTTTAATTTTATAATCCTCAAGTTTCAGGGTAAACAGAGCTTCACCTTCAATTGCACCATCCCTGATTTTTAATCTGGCTTGTTCCCGAATGCTTTTTGTAACCCCGTGAAGCAACAACTCTCCTGTTATAATAACAGGAATTATACTGTCAGTTTGAATTATCTCAGTATTAAAATTTTCTATTGAACCTTTAAAGGAAGAATGCGGGTATGTTTCGGATTCAAGATAATTTTCGTTAAAATGCTTTTTCATCAAATCTTTTTCAAATTCAAACCGGTCCATAGTTACTTTACAAACCATTTCACCGCTGTTCATATTCAAAGCACAGGATGCCTGATAGTTATGCGCTTCAATATTTTCAAGAGGAGCTTCAGAAAAAAACCAAATGTGTCCCGAACCTGTTGAATATATCTGAGCATACAAACTGGATGAAAACAGCATAGGAAACAACCACAAAAATAAATGCACTTTAAATCTGCTTTTCATTCTCAATTCTTAATTTTTAATTCTTCATTCTTCATTATTAATTATCAATTATCAATTATCCAACCCTCCTTGCTCAACCCATACATCAAAATAATGCAATTTGCAGGAATCGAGCTTAGGTTGCCTTTGAGGCATAGCCGCATAACCGGCTTCATGATTTATGGAACCTATAAGCCTGCTGTTTTCTTCCAGTGCAATATCCTTTACATCCTCATAATTATCAAGGATTATCCCGTCACTGGGATTGTTGCTGCTATGACAATTGTAACAATAGGTTTCCAGTATGGGTTGTATTACACCTGAATAGGTTATCGGAACTGTATCACAAGGATTCGATAAGATCAGAGTATCTTCATCATCATAGGCACAGGAAAAGAATAAACTCAATGCAACCAGCATTGAAAATACATGTCCTTTCTTTTGAATTGAATCAAAACTTACTTTATAATTGTAAAATTTCATATTTTATTTGAATAGTTTAACCTTTATCAAGTTACTAAAAATCCCTCATCTATGAAAAGAATAGTATACATTTTAAGTCTGATTTTGTATCCCTCCCTTACAGTATTTGCTCAATATACTCAGACAATACGAGGCACAATTAAAGATCAGGATACTCAGCAACCTCTGTTGGGAGTTAATGTTGTTATCTCAACAATTGATCCCCAACATGGAACAACAAGTGATCCCTATGGAAAGTTCAGATTCGAGAATATGCCTGTCGGACGTTATGAGGTTCAATTTTCCTGTATTGGATATAAACCCATCTCAGTAAGTGTAAATCTCTCTTCTGTTCATGAAGTTGTTCTTGATATTGAGATGGTGGAAATGGTTTACCATGGTGAAGAGGTTGTTGTAAAAGCAACACAGCGTAAAGACAGGCCAACAAATCAAATGGCCCTTATCAGTGCCCGCTCATTTACTGTTGAGGAAACCGAACGCTATGCCGGAAGCTGGGGAGATCCTTCCCGGATGGCAAGCAATTACGCAGGTGTTTTAGCTGTCAGCGAAGCCCGTAATGATATCATTATAAGAGGCAATTCACCCCTGGGGTTATTGTGGCGGCTGGAAGGACAGAATGTCCCCAATCCGAATCATTTTGGTGCATTAGGCACAACAGGCGGACCTATAAGCATGCTGAACAATAACCTTCTGCGAAATTCTGATTTTTATACCGGGGCATTCCCCGCAGAATATGGAAACGCATTATCCGGAGCATTCGACTTAAACATGCGGACCGGGAACAACCAGCACCGGGAATATCTGTTGCAAATTGGGATGGCCGGCTTTGAACTGGGTGCCGAAGGACCGTTTTCCAAAAATCACAATGCATCTTACCTGGTCAATTACAGGTATTCATTTCTCGGTCTCCTGGAAAAACTGGGGATCAGTTACGGACCTGAAGGAACCGTTCCCGAATACCAGGATTTCTCGTATATGATTGATCTTCCCACAGCCAAAGCAGGAAAATTCAGTTTTTTCGGTATTGCCGGCAACAGCAATGTAAAAAACTATGACAGCAAAAAAGACACGACCGCTGATTTTTCCTTTTCAGATTACGGATATGATTTTAGTTACTATACGGGGATGATGACCAGCGGAATAAATCATATTATCCCATTGTCAACCAATACACGCCTGACAACCAGGATAGCGCTATCAGGAAGTTTTGAAGATTATAAATTTGATTCCATATCAATGCTTGACAGGAGCAGTACCCTCTATTCAAGAAGCAAATATTCGGAATGGCAATATTCAGCAGGTATTGAAATAAACACCAAGATCAATACCAAGAACCATTTCAAGGCAGGTATCAGTGCAGATGTATTCCAGCCTTCTTTTCGTGACAGTACATTGCAAAGTGACGGAACGTATAAGCTGGGGAGCAAAGCCGACGGAACTATGGCCCTTTACCAGGGTTTCGCAGAATGGCGTCATCGTATGAACGATAATTTTACACTTTATTCCGGTCTCCACTCACAGTATTTCGGTCTGAATGGTAGTTTTATCGTCGAACCGCGTGTAAGCATTCAATACCAGTTCCTGAAAAGACAATCCATAAGTCTTGGATACGGTTTACACAGTCAGTTGCAGCCTCATCAGATCTATTTCTCACAAAGATTGAATCCCGTAACCGGGGAGTATGAGAGATCAACAAATAAAGACCTTGATTTTTCCAAAAGTCATCATTTTGTACTTGGATACGATTATGTATTTAACAAGGATTTCAGATTTAAATTTGAAACCTATTACCAGCATATTTATGATGTGCCCGTAGAACAAATTCCATCGCATAATTCCATGTTGAACTATGGTGCCGATTATTATATCCCCGACATGGACAGTTTGATAAACAAAGGAACGGGAAGGAATTATG
>JAFGQO010000065.1 GCA_016935615.1 Bacteroidales bacterium | reverse complement strand
TTGAATATCAGAGTTTTGTGAATTCTTTGAGTCTTCGGGACTTCGTGGCTATCTTAAAATATTTACCTTTTGAGACAACCCCTTTTTTGTGTTTTATTCTTTTTATTGATCTTATTTATTTATATATCTTTACTTTTTGATTATTTAACAGACTATAAATTAACAGTTAAAATGGCAAAATACATTGAACAAGAAAACAATACAATCAATCTGATTGGAGCAGGAACAAATATTAAAGGCAATGTTGAATCCTCAGGAGATATTAGAATTGACGGCACATTAAATGGAAATCTTCGCACCAAAGGGAAAGTAGTAATTGGTAACACAGGAATTGCTAAAGGAGAAGTTCACTGCAAGAATTCAGATGTTGAGGGGAAAGTGGAAGGGAAAATTCTTGTTCAGGAATTGCTTTCATTAAAATCGACGTCTTCTATTTTAGGAGATATAAGTGCCAAGAGACTTGCAATTGAACCTGGTGCCAGATTTACGGGAAACTGTCAGATGAATGTTATTGACACTCCGACTTCTTTTAAAGATAATGAACCAAACGATAAAGCCAAACAACCTGTTGAACAGGAAGAACAAAAGAAATCTAAATAATTACTCCAAATATTCTGGTATAGTTTTTCAGATGGCGTTTATTATTCTTGCAGGTACATGGGGAGGTATTAAACTGGATGAAAAATTAAAGCTGAAATTTCCCGTATTCACAGTTGTTCTGTCTTTCGCTTCTGTTATCCTTGCAATGTATATCATTCTTAAAGAATTTATTGGTAAAAAATAATGAGTATTCATTTTAAAAGATTCCTTTTAAAAAACACAATTGCAACACTTGCTATTTTTTTAACAGGATTATTACTATTCACTACGTGTTTATCTGAATATTTTCATTTTTTCTATCCGGTTCTTGTATTGGTAACTTTCGCTGTAAATCTGATTGTTTTTTATATTGTTACAAAAAAGAAGGGAGGATCTGATAATTCTATGTATGTCGTAGTAAAATCTTTTGCAATCAAATTCTTTTCTTATTCAATTCTCGCCCTGGTCTTTCTGCTTTTTGTTAAAACTCCGGAATTGAAAATTACCTATGTTATTCTTCTTTTCAGTTTGTATATTGTCTTCACTTTTCTGGAAATAACTTCTTTATTAAGGTTTTTTAAAACTGAAAAAGAATAATGTATCATTTTTGATTTTCTTTATTAACTTTATTTTAAAATGAATAGATTAATATGCTTTGGGAAGGTAGATTTTTTAAGGCGATAATTGGGGCGTTATTTATAGGTATAATTAGCACAACAATAGCAGTTGCATCAGAGGATGAAAAAGCTCATGAAGAGCAATCAGGGCATGAAAAATTTGAACCGGGAACATTTATTTTTGATCATATCGGGGATTCTTACGATTGGAATATAATTGATATCGGAGATCATTCTGTTACCATACCTCTTCCAGTTATTCTTATCAGCAAGGAAAAAGGACTTGTTCTTTTTATGTCCTCAAAGTTCCAACACAAACATGCCTGTTATAAAGGATTCCGTATTGAGACCGAAGGAGACAATAAAGGGAAGATTATTGAGACCTTATCAGACGGATCTGAAGTCATTCCTTTTGATATTTCCATAACCAAAAATATTGCAGCACTTTTCTTCAGCATTATACTCATACTCGTTCTCTTTATTCATATTGGGAATGCATACAAAGCAAGACCGAATCGACCACCAAAAGGGTTGCAATCGTTACTGGAACCTGTGATCTTATTCATCCGCGATGAAGTAGCAAAACCATCAATAGGTGAAAAAAAATACGAACCGTTTATGCCTTTTCTTCTGACGGTGTTCTTTTTTATCTGGATCAACAACATGCTTGGATTAGTTCCTATTTTTCCCGGAGGTGCAAATGTTACAGGGAATATTGCAATAACAATGGTATTGGCATTCTTTACTTTTGTTATTACTACTTTCACTGGAAATAAGCATTACTGGAAGCATATATTCAATACTCCCGGAGTACCTTTCTGGTTAAAGCTCCCGCTTCCTATAATGCCTCTTGTAGAGACAATAGGGATTTTTACAAAACCTATTGTGTTAATGATCCGGTTGTTTGCCAATATTACCGCAGGACATATCATTGTGATGGGATTTTTATCTTTGATCTTCCTGTTTGGAGAAATGCAACCTTTTTTAGGCTATAGTGTTTCCATTGTTTCCTTGCTGTTCATTATGTTTATGACATTGCTGGAACTATTGGTAGCATTTATTCAGGCTTATGTTTTTACGTTTTTATCAGCGCTTTATTTTGGAATGGCTGTTGAAGAACAGCATTAATTCATTTAATACAATTTATTATGTTATTAACCATTTTACTTGAAGCCGGAGCAACTTTGGGATTAGCTAAAGTTGCAGGAGCTTTTGGAGCAAGCATTGCAACCATAGGTGCTGCAATGGGTATCGGGAAAATTGGCAGCAATGCTATGGAGGCTATTGCCCGTCAACCCGAAGCTGCCGGAGATATACGGTCGAATTTGATCGTTGCCGCAGCGCTAATTGAAGGAGTTGCTTTATTTGCTGTAATCATTTCACTACTTGCAGTAGTGCTTTAAAAACTTCGGAAGTTATAGCGGTTGGCTATAACTTCCGAATAAAACTTAATACTATGGAACTTTTAACGCCGCATACCGGCACCGTAATTTGGATGTTGATAGGATTTCTTGCTGTTTTTTTCCTATTGAAAAAATTTGCATGGAAACCCGTATTAAATGCACTTAAACAAAGAGAAGATTCTATTGAAAATGCGTTGCAGGCTGCTGAAGCCGCAAAAGAAAATATGGAAAAACTGAATGCGGATAATGAGAGAATTATAGCCGAAGCAAAACTGGAACGAGATAGAATTGTTAAGGAGGCACGTGAACTTAAGGAAACCATTATCATTGATGCAAAGGAACATGCAAATTCTGAAGCTGAAAAACTCATTGATACAGCCAGAAATAATATTAAAGCAGAAAAGGAAGCAGCGATTAAAGACATTAAAGATCATGTCGCAAATCTTTCAATTCTGATTACTGAAAAACTGTTGCAGGAGAAACTTGCAGACAATAAAGAACAAAAAGAATTGATAGACAGACTACTCAGGGAAGTCAAAACAAATTAATTCATGAACGACAGCCTGATTACCGTCAGATACGTGAAAGCCCTTTATCAGCTTGCTGATGAAGAAAATGTACAAGATGCTGTGAAAGAGGATATGGAGCTTTTATTGCTTTGTATCAAAGAATCAGTTGAATTTGAGGATTTTTTACATAATGTATTGTTACAGAACAGTGAAAAATTAAAAATTATTGACAATTTGTTTAAAAAAATATTGCAGGATCTTTCTTTGAAATTTTTGCATCTTTTGATTGCAAATAAGAGAGAAATGTATCTACTGAATATATGCCATTACTTCATCAGTTATTACAAAGAAAAAAAAGAGATAAAGGAAGCGGCAATTACAACAGCAAAGGCATTATCAATCTCACACAGGAAAGAAATTCTGGATTTTATTACCAACAAATTTAAAATACGGGTGGAATTACAGGAATTTATCGATCCTGCTATCATTGGAGGATTTATACTTCGTATAGAAGACCAGCAGATAAATGCCAGTCTTGGAGCGCAACTAAATAAGATTAAACGTGAGTTAATCAATTCATAAAACACAATTATAATGGCAGCAATAAAACCATCTGAAGTTTCAAAAATATTAAGAGAGCAGTTAAAAGGAATTCATACACATGTTGAGTTGGAAGAAGTTGGAACTGTTTTACAGGTAGGTGACGGAATAGCAAGAATTCATGGTCTGAATAATGTGAGAGCAAACGAGATGATTGAATTTGACAGTGGTGTTATAGGAATAGTCTTTAATCTCGAAGAAGACAATGTAGGTGCTGTATTGCTTGGTTCCTCAGAGGAAGTAGGAGAAGGAGATTTAGTAAAACGGTCGAAAAGAATAGCATCTGTCAACGTGGGTGAAGGATTATTAGGCAGGATCATTAATACACTGGGAGAACCAATAGATGGCAAAGGAGCCATACACGGAAAAACTTACGAATTACCACTTGAGAGAAAAGCTCCCGGAGTAATTTTTCGTCAGCCGGTAAATGAACCGTTACAGACTGGAATTAAAGCTATTGATGCAATGACTCCTATTGGCAGAGGACAAAGAGAACTGATAATAGGCGACAGACAGACAGGAAAAACAGCCATAGCAATTGACACGATCATTAACCAGAAAGAATTTTATGATAAAGGAGAACCTGTGTATTGTATATATGTTTCTATCGGACAAAAAGGATCAACGGTAGCAAATATTGCAAAAACTCTGGAAAATAACGGAGCAATGAGTTATACGGTAATCGTTGCTGCCAATGCATCAGATCCGTCTGCACTGCAGTTTTATGCGCCTTTTGCCGGAGCTTCAATTGGAGAATACTACAGAGATACCGGACGCCCTGCGTTAATTATTTATGATGATCTCTCAAAACAGGCAGTCTCATACAGAGAAGTATCTTTGCTTCTTCGCCGTCCTCCCGGAAGAGAAGCTTATCCCGGTGATGTTTTTTATCTTCATTCACGCCTTCTTGAACGGGCCGCAAAAATTGTTGAAAATGATGATGTTGCAGCAAGCATGAATGACTTACCGGATGTGCTAAGGCCTTTGGTAAAAGGAGGGGGATCATTGACAGCCTTGCCTATTATAGAAACCCAGGAAGGAGATGTTTCAGCATATATACCGACCAATGTGATTTCCATAACTGATGGTCAGATATTTCTGGAATCGAATCTGTTTAATGCTGGTGTGAGACCTGCCATCAATGTTGGCATCTCAGTTTCCCGTGTTGGAGGGACTGCTCAAATCAAATCCATGAAAAAAGTTGCTGGTACACTCAAACTTGACCAGGCACAATACAGAGAACTTGAAGCATTCTCAAAGTTCGGATCCGATCTTGATGCAACAACTCTTGCGATACTTGATAAGGGGGCAAAGAATGTGGAAATCCTGAAGCAGGGACAATATGCTCCCTTGTCTGTTGAAAAGCAGGTTGCCATTATCTATTGTGGTTCAAAAGGATTGTTATCTGAATTGCCAATCGAGAAAGTAAAGGAATTTGAAAAGGAATATTTGGATTTTCTGGAATTGAAACATAAAAAAGTTCTTGATAAAATTAAAGAAGGGAAAATTGAGGAAGAACAGGAAGAATTATTAAAAGCCGTGGCCAGGGATATTATTGAACGATTGAAATAAAACGTAAGGGGATAATTTTTTAAGCATGCCCAGTTTAAAAGAGATACGAACAAGACTTGCATCAGTCAGATCAACACGGCAGATTACCAGTGCAATGAAGATGGTATCTGCAGCTAAATTGAGAAAAGCACAGGATGCCACAATTCAAATGAGACCGTATGCCAATAAACTTATGGAAATACTGGAAACTTTATCTCAATTTATTGAGGAGGAGCAGGATAGTCAGTATACAGTTGAACGGGAGGTTAATAAAGTCCTGGTACTGATGATTTCTTCAAATAAGGGTTTGTGTGGCGCTTTCAACACCAACATTTTCAGAAGGACCCAGGATTTAATAAAGGAAGGATATAGTACCTTACATAGTAAAGGTAACCTGGATATAATTGCTTGTGGTAAAAAAGCAGCAGAATTTTTAGGTAATGCGGGGTATGCTATAATTGAAACTCATCATGATATTCTGGATAATCTGAATTATGAACTGATAAATGCATTGGCAAAAAAGGTTATGGATTCTTTTCTTTCCGGTGAATACGATGAAGTCAAAATTGTTTACAACCAGTTTAAAAATGCGGCAGTTCAGGAATTGGTCGTAGAACAGTTCTTACCGATTAAAAAGGTTGAGATTGATGAAGAGGAAAACAGGTTTAATAATAATCTGATTTTTATTTTGGAACCATCCAGGGAATATATTGTGAAAGAACTGATTCCTAAATCCCTGAAAATCCAAATGTACAAAGCATTTCTGGATTCTGTCGCATCTGAACATGGAGCCAGGATGACTGCCATGCACAAAGCAACCGATAATGCCACTCAACTTATTAAGGATCTGCAGTTGGAATACAACAAAGCACGACAAGCCTCCATTACAACTGAAATTCTTGAGATCGTGGGTGGTGCTGAAGCACTTAAGAGCAGATAAAAAAATTCGTATTTTGATCAAGCTTCGTTTTCAAATAGAAACACACAAAAAATTACTTCCCTTTTATTTTCCGGTAATAGTCCTTATTCTGATTTCTTCGAATTTTTTCTTCTTTTGGGATAAGGACATATTGCATTCCAGACATGCATTCTGGTACCTTGAAAATGGATTTGGTATTTTACAACCTCCGCAATTTGATTCCGGACATCCTCCCGCAATGGGGCTTTTGCTGGCTTTCTTATGGAAGATATTTGGGATTCATCTGGCTGTAGGACATCTGGCAATGATCCCGTTTGGTATTATGCTGATTTGGCAACTGTATAGGTTTACCGCATTTTTTATCAAATCCCCTTCTGTATATTGGGCATTATTGCTGATTGCCGTTGATACTTCAATATTAACACAACTGATAATATTGTCAGGTGATTTATTGACACTGGTGTTTTTCTTTTGGGCTGTCAACTCAATTCTTTATAACAAACGGATTGCTTTGCTATTTGCCATGATATTGTTGGCATTTACTGGTTCGAGAGGCATGATTTCATGTATGATTGTAGGTATTTTCGATCTGTATTTACAGATATACGGGAAAGGAAATATATACAAAAGAATAGTATCTGTGATCCCATGGTATCTACCTTCCTTTTTACTTTCCGTCTTTTACCTGGCATATCATTATGTAAAAACAGGATGGATTGGATACAATCCTGAAGGTTCTAGCTGGGAAGGTTTATTCGAACTGGCAGATTTAAAAGGAGCATTAAGGAATCTTTTAATTATTGGCTGGCGACTTGTTGATTTCGGGCGTTTATTTCTCTGGCTGACAGGATTTTATTTCTTTTTTCTTATCGTGAAAAAGAAAATGAACCCGGATGATAATAGCCGGATACTTTTGGCCTTGTGCATTATATCATGTATTGTATATATGCCTCCGATGTTGATATACAAAGGTCTTCAGTCTCACCGGTACATGTTGCCTTTGTTTGTAGTATTTGCAACCCTCATTGCCTATCTGTTATTTGAAAAACTTCCTGACATCAGGTTGAGAAAATTACTTTATTTTGTTATGATCATTGGATTATTTAGTGGCAATTTTTGGGTTTATCCCGATCATATTGCAAAAGGTTGGGATGCTACACTGGCACATATCCCATATTACAAATTACGTAGAGATATGTTACAATATATTGAAAAAGAGGGGATCCCTTTTGAAAGAATATGTTCTGAAATACCGAATACCGGGAAATTAAAATACATTGACCTTATCGAAGACGAAAGATCTTTTACGAACAGGAATCTGCCGGAATGCGATTATATATTCTATTCCAATATTTACAATATGTTTACGGATGATGTTCTTTATGAATTGAAGAATCATTGGGAGGTTGTTCGGGAATACAGGTTGTTACAGGTAAGGGTGACACTTTATAAAAATCCATATTCGGATTAAAAATTCCATTTCAGGCGCACGAATATAAAATTACTTTTTGTCCATTCTTCTTTTTTGGAAAAGGGATTCTCATACCTGAAAGCAAAAAACTGGAAAAATGAAGCCAAAGTCAGGTTATCGGCCAATGATATTTCAATATTTGGGCCGACGAAAAAACCAAGGAGGTTTTCATCATAGAAATACATCGCAGCAAGATTTGTATTGAGAATAGGATTTACTGGATAGATAACCTGTCCGAACGCATTGTATTTCGTATATGTTAGTGTTTTAACGTTTCGTGTGCCAGAATACATATCCATTATGGAAGTACCGGATAAATACACTTTGTCGGTATAAAAAAACTCAAACATCAAATATGTCTGATCAGAAAATGTATAATCAAATGCAAGGCTTGTGAGCAATTGGTTTGATGAATTGTTAGAGGTTTTCAATGAATAAAAATAACTCAATTCCCCACGAACACTTAAATTACTGATTGCTCCTGAAAAACCAAATCCGCCGACAAGATCCCTGTCTTCCCTTTCCACAGAAACGGACAATGTGTCAAATTCCAGTTCCAGTTTGTTTGATTGATTGAAATAGGCTGCCATCAACTGAAAATCAGTATTCCAATGATTAAAATGAACAAGGGTTCCTGCGGTTATTTTTCCCGAATCATCTGCTTTGGCAGCCAAATCGACAGATGATGTATATCCGGTATAATATTGTATTCTTATAGCATCCGCTCCCGGCAGTTCGGGGTAATCAAATTCGAAAAAATTCCGGGAATTGAACAGGTCGTTCGGATTCCAGACAAATGTCTGCCCCCAGTTAATTCGTTGGCGGCCGAGTTTTATTTCAAGCTTGTTGTGTGTATATTGCAACCAGGCTCTGTCGATACTAAGTGATAACAAATACTGATCTGCAAATTTTTGTTGAAAAGTGAGTGGAAAATAATAGTTTTCTTTGTTAAATCCGTTTTTAGCCGGAGTTGCTTCAATAAATTCACCTGTTATAAGTTGATTTCTGAATTGTATCGAACCGCTTATTCTTTCGGACGGATACCAATCAAGATTAAGGCGGTTATGTATAATACTTTGCCATGTTGTTGAGTCTTCCATCCAAAAAAGAGAAGGCATGCCGGATAAATACCCATGAAAGTCAAGTTTGGAAAGCGTGGTACTATTCTGGGCTGTAACAATTGAGAAGTTCAGAATGATATAGTATATGAGAAGTATTTTTTTCATGATTTCTTCTTTGTTTCCGAGAAGAACTGATTTCTTAAAAAGAGCAAAGGGGCCATTACCTGCAGGAAAAAAACAGTATTTATTACTACATTAAACATTGCATTGTAATATGCTGATACAGCAGAATCTAATAAATACCAGATGATTAAGGGATAGAAAATACTTCTCCAGGACCATTTTTCTCTTTTTAAGAAAGCATGGTAAACGATATACAACATTGTTGTTCCCCAACCGGTCATAATAGCACCGCTGACCCCGAATAACCAACCTCTCATCAGCAAAACGGACTTTTCAGGAATATTTCCTGAATAGAATGTGCGGTTAAGTAGTTTATTAAGTACATCTGCATACACTGTATTTCCAAGAATTACAAGGAATATGCCAACCATAATAATTATGAGCAGGGTGATTTTTAACCAACCAATCCAGAATTTTTCCGCAGTCATAGGTGAGTTAATTATTTGACCACATCATCTAATATTTTTCCATCTTCAAGTGTAATTACTCTCCGGGCCTTTTTGACCACTCTGGCATCGTGTGTTGAAAAAATGAAAGTTATCTTTTCTTCTTTGTTCAGTTTTTCCATGATCTCAAGAAGGTTTTCCGTAGATTTTGAATCGAGGTTTGCTGTGGGTTCGTCAGCCAGTATAAATTTTGGTTTAGAAGCAAGCGCACGCGCGACAGCCACACGCTGCTGTTGTCCCCCGGATAATTTGGAGGGACGACTGTCCAGACGTTCTCCGAGCCCGACAGCCTCAAGAAGTTCTTTTACCCGTTTATTTTTAATTTCTTTAGACACTCCCTGCATTTCCATAACGAATTCTGTGTTCTCTTTTGCTGTGAGTACAGGTATTAAATTATACGACTGGAACACAAATCCTATGTTATGAAGACGAAAATCAATAAGTTTTGATCCTTTAAGAGTATTTATGTTTATACCACCAATGTTAATTTCACCGGAAGTTGGAGTATCTAAGCCTCCAAGCATATTCAATAAGGTGGTTTTACCGGATCCGGAGGGTCCGACAATGGCTGCAAATTCACCTTCCTCAAAGGACAGACTCACACCATTTACTGCATAGACCTGAACTTCGGAATCGTTATATATTTTTTCAACGTTTTTAATATCTATTACTTTCATTGTACTAAGTTTTATTTTTCAAATATTGTTATTATTCAGTCCTCAAAGCTTCAACAGGATTAAGTTTCAAGGCTTTGCGGGCCGGCCATATTGAGGAAATCATCCCGGTGGCAATAACCATAGCCGTTATGATAACATAGTTGAACCAGGTAACTGATGGATAGACGATGGCGGAGTAACCCAATGCTTCAAATCCTTCACTCCACATTTCAAAATTAATACCTGTTCTGCTAAGAATCTGAACTATGATTCCGCTGAATATCATTCCTGCGACTGCCCCTGTAAGCGTTAAGAATATGGATTCAAGCATGATCATATTGAAAACTCTTTTTTTGTTCATCCCTATTGCCATAAGCATCCCCAATTCTTTTATCCTCTCCAGCACGGACATCAGCATAGTATTAATAACACCAAAAGCCAAGGCAAAAAGGATAATACCAACATAAATATATGCCATTACATAACTGAAATCAGTATACATGGCAATTTCCGGGGAGAGTCGTCTCCATGAAAGGACATCCTGGTCAGGCAGATATTTTTCAAGTCTTTTGGCTACCTCAACTCCCGTTTCATTATCTGTAGCCAAAATAGCTATTTCATGAACTTCTGAATTATTCAGCCCCGTATACCTGTTCAGTTGTTTTCTATTAACAAAAGCATTCATAGCATCGAAAGCCGAATTATCAGTTTTATAAATGCCTCTTATCTTAAAAACCGGATGTGTTATTACGCCATTCTTATCCTGTATGGTTAGTTCTATGTTTGTTCCTGTTCTGTAAAATGAAAAATATTTCACTAATTTGTTTGAATACTCCCTGGACTCACCCTTGGTAAGAGTTTCCTGTAACGCATTTTTAAAATCCTTTTCTTTCCGGAATCGTTTTGATCCTATTTGTTGTATTTTTTGTATCAATTCCAAAGAGTATTCTTCCTGATTCATGGAAGCTATCTTTTCTTCGGTCACCTGGTAATTCAACAGTTTTAAATTTTCTGCTGTTTTACTCCCAATTACAATAGAAGGTCTGCGATGATTTTCTTCAAAGAATTCGCCTTCGATCAGGTTTTTATATACTTCCGAGACCTTTTTTTCTTTTTCAGGATCAATTCCCTTAAGGACAAAGCCGGATGAAGCCCACGACGATTTTGCCATAGCAAATAGTTTTACGCGGGGTGAGTAACCGATCACTGATCTCATCGTATCTAAAATCCCGGTAACCTTTTCATAATTGTTGATTGTGTATTGAATCTCCTCATTATACATGAAATCGGGATTATGAATTTGCACATGAGAAACTTCAGCATATATATTACTGTGAACACGTTGTTCTATCCATCCCTGCATAATTCCTGTAGCCATAACGCCACCAAAGATCCCCAACATAACGGCAACAATAACAACAAGACTTCGAGTTTTATTGCGCCATATATTTTTCCAGCCAATTGCAAGTATCATAACTTTATGTTTTTAATTATTATGCTCTTAGTGCATCAATTGCTTTCATGTTAAAAATCTTACGTAATGGAAACAGACAGGACAATACCACCATCAGGGCAACAATTAAACCCTGCCAGAGGATATACATGTCAATCCATGCCAGGGGCATGACAGCTTCAAATCCAAAATCTTCCATTACCTGAGCCATATCGCCTGTTAAACGTATCGGATGATTATGAAGGATCCATAATATAGGTAAGCTTAAAGCCGTGCCGGATAACACACCTATCATTCCCATTAAGATCATTTCAAGGACAAGTATTATTGCCAGCCTGGTTCTTTTCATACCTATCGCAACAAGAACTCCGAATTCCCTTTTTCTTTCATGGATCATCATCAGAATTGTACCTATAATTCCAAAGAAAATGATAAAATACAGCAATGCCATGAATGCCTGCCCGCTTTGATTATCGCCTTCAATTTGTTGCACAAGTACTTCATTAAATTCTTTCCAGTTTTTTACAACGAGTGTTTGATCAGTTAACAGGGCATTTAGTTTATTCTGTGTTGCCAGCATGTTTTTATCGCTGTTGTCAAAAAGATTGATAGCCAGTGTCGTTACCCTGTTTTCAAAACCAAGGAAATATTGTGCAGAAGCAAGGTTCATGTAAATCAGTTTATTATCAAGTTCAGGATTGGCAATTGTTATTATTCCGCGCACGGGGTATAAATTTGCTGCAGTGGCTCCATGGTATCCCTGGCCAAATAAAATCAAGGTATCACCAATAGTTAGATTTAAATACTTGGATAAACGGTCGGAAACCAATACCCCATCATCATCTTTTGTAAGGTATCTACCCGGGAAGTAACTGATTTCCCCAATAATGTCAAGTATTTCCTTGTCCTTTTTTTCATCCAGGTCAAGATCCATTGCAATTGTTCCGGTATTTGTATAGGACTTGTTTACAATCAGGTCCAGTTTTTCTGATATACTATGAGGCAGCCTGTCTTCATTGTTCAGTTGTTCAAGAGCATCTTTTGTAATACGATAATGCACGATTAAATTGGCAGGATCTGACAATTCAGTTTCCTTAACGGGATCGATCCCGATAATAAGCGCTCCTTTTGTCTGATTTCCTGTTGAGGCCAGCGCAAACGATTCCACTCTTGGGACAACAGTCTTAATTCCATCAGCGCTTTCTAACAGGTGAAAAAGGGAGTCATTAACAGGGAAAGAAGTTTCCAGGGAAGGATCGTCCTGATAATCGATATGTTGAACTTGCAGGAAACCTGAAAATGATTCAATGGCATTTTTAATCATATGATCGTAAAATCCGAGTTGAAACGATCTCATGATCAGAGCGAAAAAAACTGCGAACAATATAGATGCGGACGTAATTGCAGTTCTTCTTTTGTTTCGCCATAAATTCCGTCTTGCTATTTTAATTAATTTCATCGATGTAAATAAAAAATTGTGAATTAGCGCACACGCTTCATATTCTGGATAGAAAAGAAGCTATCTTCAATCGGGATATTAAATTGAATAGTCTCAATTTCTACTATAGTTTTCTGGTTATCCTCTTCTGCAGGAATTAATTCAAACTGAGCTGGTATCAGTCTTCCGCTCATATTCTTAATGTTATGTGCCAGTTCGGTTTTGACCAGGTATTCATCTTCATCATAATATTCCGATTTCATAAGAAGATCATCCTCTTTGGTGATCCAGAATACTATTTTGCCCCAGACCACAGGGGCATCAGGCTTGGGGATTAATTCTATAATATAGCATTTCCGGTTTTCAATAGTTTCATCTCCGATGATTTCATGTGTATAATCTACGACGATTGAACGCTGATTCAATAAATCATCGTTGGTAAAATCAGATCCCATCCAGCCTTGCGAAAGCATTGAAGGAGGCAGCTTAATAGTACGACTGATTGTCGGATTCCAGCTCCACATTTCACGGTCAAGCTTCATAAAGGTCTGGCCTTTTTCTTTGGCCGGAGCAGTCACTAATACAAGAGATTTTTCAGTTCCTTTTGTCCAGTTCTTGAAAGATAGAGTTCGTTCCCAGGTTGGCCTGACAATTTTCATTTTCCATTCACTGTAACTGGATTTTTCACCGCGCATTTTGTCATCTGCGCGTTTTACAATTTCTGTTGCATTTTGTGCTTGTAAATTTATTGTAAACAGGAAGCTTGTAATAGGAATCAGAAGTATTGGAAATATGCTTTTCATGGCTTCAAAATTTAAATAGATTCATACAATCTTTTTTTAATTTCATTTAGTGGAAATCCTTTCGGATCTATGATGTAATGAAAACCGATCCCATCCAGGCAGGCTGCTATCATTCTGGCTTCAACGTATGGATTGCCGTATCCTTTTCTTTCAAAATAAGATACAAGAGTTTTCATGAATGGTTCAATCATTTGAATAAATCTGTCCTGGATAAGCAGCATTACCTTTGGCTGTAACATAACTGAAAAATACAATCTCCAATATTTGATATTGGACTCCAGTATATGAAAAAGTTCATCAATAAAATATTTTGCTTCCTCATCGGTAAGCAGTCCATCCTTATCGGGATCAAACACTTTGATAAACTGATCCATACCATCAAAAATAATTTCTTTGATCATTTGTTCCTTGCTTTCATAATAGTTGTAAAGTAGACCTTTTGAAATACCTGCTCTTTTTGCTATTTTACTGATAGAGCTATTCTGAATACCTTCTTCCGAAATGATCTCAAGGGCTACTTCCTTTATTTGAGTTTTTCTTTCTTCTCTGATTTCCTCGAATTGCTTTTCTGTACGTGGTGACATATTCCGGTTTATTTATATAAGACTGAACGTTTAGTCAATCTTTAGGTCTTATAATAAGCGGTTTTTAGCCGCTTATTTATTGAATGAACGTTCATTCAAATATATATTATTTTGTCATAGATGTCAAGAAAAAACGATATTTTTTTTCATTTTAATTGTATTACCCTGATAATTAATGAATTAAATTTTCAATTTCTTCGGCCTGAATTGGAATACTTTCCATCAAATCAATATTTCCTTCTTCGGTAATGAGTATATCGTTTTCAATCCTGATCCCGATACCTTCCTTAGCAATGTATATACCGGGTTCACAGGTAAGAATCATACCAGGTTCAAATTTTGTATCTTTTGTTCCCGGATCGTGTACATCCAGCCCCAAAAAGTGTGAAGTACCGTGCATATAATATTCAAACCATAAACCATTTTCTTCCTTGTTCTTTTTTACATCTTCTTTTGTATAAAGTCCCAATTTAATGTGTTCTTCTTCCCACATTTTGCATACTTTATCGTGAAAGGAATTGATGGTAGCCCCGGGCACCATTAAACTTCGGGCATAATAAAAAACCTTGAGAGTAATATCATATAATTCCCGTTGTCGTTTGGTGAATTTTCCGTCAACAGGTATTGTCCTTGAAAGATCTGCGGCATAATTGGCATATTCAGCTCCGAAATCCATAAGTATTAAATCTCCTTGATTACACAGATCATGGTTTTCGGTGTAATGCAGGATGCAGGCATTTTTTCCACTGGCTATAATTGGAGGGTATGCATGACCTGATGAACCATTTCTTATAAATTCATAAGCGATCAATGCTTCCAGTTCATACTCCTTCATACCTGATTTCACCTCGGTAAGTACTTTTTTAAAAGCATTGGCAGTAATTTTAATGGCTTCTTTAATCAGATGGATCTCATCTTCTGATTTAATGAGTCTTAACTCCTGCATAACGGGGGCAAGCCGTTCATACTGATGCAAAGGATATTTATTTCTCAGATTACAGGCGAAATCTGCATCACGTGCTGCAATTTCAGGATTGAACTTTGGAAGTTCGGGGACATTGAAATAAATGTATTTTGCATTGGTTGTTAGGTTATGAAATATACTTTCAAAATCATCTGTTGGTTTTATGGTATGAATTCCTGAAACATTTGCAGCTTCTTCATGGGTGAGCTTATGACCCTCCCAGACTTCCAACAATTTGTTACTGCGCAGAATAAAAAGTACTTCTCTCATATCTTTTGCCGGGGCATCGGGGGCAAGCAAAAGAATTGATTTTTCCTGTTCGATCCCTGTAAGGTAAAAAAAATCAGAATTTTGCCGATAGGTATGGTACTGATCACCATTCCGGGGCATTTGATAATTTGCGAAAAATAATGCAATTGATCCGGGTTTCAGCTTTTTACAAAGCTTTTGTCTTTTTTCCCTGAAGAAATTGTTGTCAATTGGATTGTACCTCATAATGTAAACCTTGTATTCATTTAACATGTGAATTTAATCATTGATGACGGAAATCATACCTATTTTATCTGATCATTTGTTAGTTTTACTGTTGTAAAATGGTGAATAACAAAATATATTTGAATCTTATCCCTGCAAAGGGATAGTTCTTTTAACAATTATTTTAAGGATGAGTAATTTTTTGGGTTCGTCTATTGGTAAAAAACTAATAATGTCCTTGGCAGGACTTTTCCTCATTGTTTTTTTGATCGTACATCTGGGAATTAACCTACTGGTATTGCTGGAATCTCCTGAAGCTTTTAATCGGGCTGCTCATTTCATGGGGACAAATGTGATCGTCAAAATAATGGAAATTGTTCTTTTTGGCGGATTGCTTCTGCATATGCTTTATGCTTGTATTGTTACTATTCAGAACTGGATTGCAAGACCGAGAGGATACAAAAAAGCCAATTATTCACAAACCTCCGTTTTTTCCAAGTATATGTTTCATACGGCGGTTGTACTTACAATATTTCTTGTACTGCATTTACTGGACTTTTATATAAAGTCAGAATTCTTTGGAGAACTTGAGGAAGTTAACTATGATGGGAAAATAGTTCACAATTTAGCCTCACTAGTTATAGCACGTTTCCAGATCAAATGGGTTGTCTGGGTATATCTTATTGCTTTGTTGGGTCTTGGATTTCATTTGCATCATGGGTTTCAATCGGCTTTTCAAACTTTAGGAATAAATCATCCGGTTTATACTCCTGTGATAAAAACTGCCGGTGTAATTTATACTGTTTTGATAACAGGTGGATTTATGAGCATTCCGATTCTTGTATTTTATTTAAAATAAGAAATGTAACTAACAACTGATATGGCTAAGCTTGATTCGAAAATACCTGAAGGACATCTGGCAGATAAGTGGTCAAATTACAAATCCAGCCAAAAACTTGTAAATCCGGCAAACAAAAGAAAACTGGATATAATTGTTGTAGGTACAGGTCTGGCAGGAGCATCTGCTTCATCAAGTCTGGGTGAGCTGGGATTCAATGTGAAAACGTTTTGTTATCAGGATAGTCCGCGAAGGGCACACAGTATTTCGGCACAGGGAGGGATCAATGCAGCGAAAAATTATCAGAATGATGGAGACAGCGTTTACAGATTGTTTTATGACACAATAAAAGGAGGCGATTATCGATCAAGGGAAGCAAATGTATACAGGCTGGCGGAAGTCAGTAATCTGATTATTGATCAATGTGTTGCACAGGGAGTTCCTTTTGCCCGGGAATACGGCGGTTTGCTGGATAATCGTTCTTTTGGAGGAGCGCTTGTTTCACGCACTTTTTATGCACGGGGTCAGACAGGACAGCAATTGCTTCTGGGTGCTTACAGTGCATTGATGCGTCAGGTTAGAAAAGGATCTGTAAAGATATACCCTCGTCATGAAATGCTTGATGTGGTGATCATTAATGGAAGAGCAAGAGGAATTATTACACGCAACCTGATAACAGGAAAGATAGAACGTCATTTTGCTCATGCAGTAGTCATTGGAACCGGAGGATATGGGAATGCATTTTTTCTCTCAACGAATGCCATGGGTTCGAATGGGAGTGCCATTTGGCAGATCTATAAAAAAGGAGCATTTTTTGCTAATCCCTCATTTGTCCAGATCCATCCGACATGTATTCCGGTTCATGGCGATTTTCAATCCAAACTGACTTTAATGAGTGAAAGTTTAAGGAATGATGGACGGATCTGGGTACCTAAAAATAAAGAAGATGCAGAAGCAATCCGTGAAAAAGGACTACAACCTGTTGATTTGAAAGAAGAGGACAGAGATTATTATCTTGAACGCAGGTATCCGGCATTTGGGAATCTTGTTCCCAGAGATGTTGCATCAAGGGCTGCAAAGGAAAGATGTGATGCAGGTTTTGGTGTCGGTTCAGGTTTGGCTGTATATCTTGATTTCAGGGATGCTATAGATCGTTTGGGGAAAGAGGCGATAGAAGAGCGTTATGGAAATCTGTTCCAGATGTATGAAAAGATTAATGATGAGAATCCATACAAAACTCCGATGATGATCTATCCTGCTATTCATTATACTATGGGAGGTACATGGGTTGATTACGAGTTAATGACAACCATCCAGGGTTTGTATTCTATTGGTGAGGCTAATTTTTCAGATCATGGAGCAAACAGATTAGGCGCTTCTGCTCTTATGCAGGGATTGGCTGACGGCTATTTTATTCTTCCTTATACGATTCAGAATTATCTTGCAGATGAAATATTGACTCCGCGAATGAGTACCGATCTTCCCGAATTTGCTCAGGCAGAGGAGGCTGTTAATTCGCGCATTGAAAGATTAATGAATATTCGTGGTGATAAATCTGTGGATGAAATTCATAAAAGATTCGGGCTACAATTATGGAATACAGTTGGCATGTCGAGGAATAAAAATGATTTAAAAAAAACGGTTGAAGATTTTAAAGAGATACGTGAAGAATTTTGGAAGAACATACGAATACCAGGAGTAAAAAACGATTTGAACCCTGAACTTGAGAAAGCAGGAAGAGTTGCAGATTTTATTGAAATTGGTGAGCTGATGGCAAGAGATGCGCTGAATCGTGAAGAATCTTGTGGAGGTCATTTCCGGAGTGAGCATCAGACTGAAGAAGGAGAAGCTCTTCGCAATGACAAAGAGTATATGTATGTTGCTGCCTGGGAGTATATGGGAGCGAATAAAGAACCTGTTTTGCATAAGGAATCATTGAAATACGAAGACATCAAGGTACAAACGAGGAATTATAAAAAGTAAAACCGAAAATCAATCATAAGATGGATTTTTTGCTAAAAATCTGGAGACAGGAAAATGCTTCTGCTAAAGGAAGATTTGAAAAATACAAAGTAACCGGCATATCACCTGATTCATCTTTTCTGGAGATGCTTGATATTCTGAATCAGCAACTTATAGACAAATTTGAGATGCCGGTATGTTTTGACCATGATTGCAGAGAAGGGATATGTGGTACTTGCGGTTTGTATATTAACGGACGTCCTCATGGTCCTGACGATGCAATTACGACATGTCAGTTGCATATGCGAAAGTTTAAAGATGGCGACACCATTGTAATAGAACCCTGGAGAGCAAAATCATTTCCAATAATTAAAGATCTTGTTGTTGACCGGTCCGCTTTTGATAAAATTATTGAAGCCGGAGGGTATATTTCGGTAAATACTGGTGGAATACCTGATGCCAATGCTATTCCGATCCCTAAAAGGAATGCTGATATTGCAATGGATGCGGCATCATGCATTGGCTGTGGTGCTTGTGTTGCTGCCTGTAAGAATGCTTCAGCCATGTTATTTGTATCAGCAAAAGTATCTCAGTTTGCCATGTTGCCTCAGGGAAGAGTGGAGGCAAAGGAAAGAGTCAGGAATATGGTTACGAAAATGGATGAACTTGGATTTGGAAATTGTACAAATACAGGGGCCTGTCAAGCTGAATGTCCAAAGGAAATATCCTTAACACACATAGCGAGAATGAACAGAGAATTTTTTACCGCTAAAATTCTCTAAGTAAATTCATCGAAATAGATCAAAAATTCAGGAATGGCTGAATTTTTCCATATAGTAAAAAAACGGCATTGTTTAATTTTTCTATTCCATAGGGATCATTTTAATCTGCAGCCCGGTTTCTATCTCAAAATCTTCAACTTCATCTTTCACATCAGGATCATCTTCTTCATAAAACCAGTTGATTTCAACTTCATTACCTGCTTCCTGAGATTTTTTAAGAATATCAAGCATATCAAGCAGCAATCTGGAAGAATTTGTATTAAAATAGGTAAGTTTTAAATTCAATGTTACCGGTTTGTGCAGTTCAAGAGTATGCTCTTTTAACCAGTTTAATAAAGGAGTATAAAATTTATATGCTTCTTCCATATACGATTCTCCGATTAATTCACAAATGCCGGTTTCTGAATTAAAATTTACCTCGGGATAATAGGGGGAATCCGGTATTGCATCAACAATTAAGTTTTTCATATTTCTTTGGTTTGACGTTTATTCACTTTGGCTGTTATTGTAAAGAATGAATGATTTTCATTTTGTGATTCAATGTTTAAATTTAATGGATTGCCAGTAATTAATCCCATTTGGATCAGACCAATATGAGCGCCAATATCACGGATTCCTGCCTGGCTTCTGGTAACTCTTTTTAACTCTCTCAATTTGCTTTCACCTAAAGAATTTATTTCCGCACAGTTTTTTTTAAGGATAGGGCCATGCTCTTTAAGTATCACATTTCCTGTTGTAATTGCAAAATGATCTTTCTTTTCATCCACTCTGAACCAACCGATTCCTGACCCGAACGCACGCAATTTGCTGTATTGTTTTGCAGAATAATATGAGACGTTTTGAGTAAGCTCAATAAAAACCTTGTAAATTTTACCAACAACTGAAGCATCGGCAACTATATGTTTTTTTATATAATTGCTCGCAAATGAAACCAGATCTATGTTTATTGGCCCATGATAACAGATAATATTTTCTTCAGGATGTTGAACGTGAATCATTATCATATTATTTTTAGGCCGGCAAGTGTAATATCATCTCGTTGTTCTTCATTTTGCATATAATCTTTCAGTCGGTCCTCAATAACTTTTTTTTGTTCTTTTGGATCTAATTTTGCACAGTCAATAAGAGCTTCTTCAAGACGTACACGTCCGAATTTTTTTCTGTCAGGACTATTTTGATCAATAATTCCATCCGAAAAGACATATACCATATCTCCTTTCTCCATATCGATATCAAAATTTGTAAATTTGATTTCTTTTTTAGAAAGACTATATCCTCCGATTGATTTTCTATCTCCTCTGTGAGTAATCAGTTTGTTTTCCGTGTTTTTAATAATATATAGAGGTCTTTTCGCTCCGGCAAAAGTAAGTTTCCTTTTGCTGTCAGGGTATATTTCAAGTTTGCACAGAGCCAAATCCATACCATCATTGTTGTCCGTTTCTTCCTGTCTCAGTGCAGTACGAACCATAGTATTCAACAAACGTAATATTTCAGCAGGTGAGCTAACCATCTTTTCATTTACTATTTCATCAAGTAATCTGCTCCCTATCATCGACATAAATGCACCCGGGACACCATGACCGGTACAGTCTACGACAGCAAAATAAACGATGATGGTCTTACCGTTTTCTTGTGTTGATGTCCAGTAGAAATCGCCTGAAACAATATCTTTAGGCATATAAATTATAAACGATTTAAAGTGCTTTTCCAATTCATTGTCACCTGGTAAGATTGCCTGCTGTATTGTTTTTGCATATCGTATACTTGCTCTGATTTCTTTGTTTTGTTTTTCCAGCCACAGCTTTTGCTGATTGATTTTTTTGTTAGCTCTCACAATTTTTAAAACCAGAAATGTGAGAGCCAGAATAAAGAGTGTGGTTGCTATAAGGCCAATAATTAAATATCTTTCACGAAGTTGTTTTGCTTTAAGAAGTGCATTTTGTTCATTTATTTTCGCCTCATTGAGCTCGATTTCCATTTTCTGTTCGCGTGTAAGTTCTTCGACTTGTTGAAGTGTTGTAACAGTTTTTTCAAGTTCTTCACTTGTTTCACTCAATATTTTTTGCGTAATATGTTTTTCCGATTCCGCTATGGTAACTTTCCGTTCTGCCTCATCAGTTATTTCAGCCATTTTCTGTTCTTTCAATTTACGGTCAATTGCCGAATACAATTCGAAATATGAATGAGATTTTGTATCATTTCCAAGTTTCTCATAGATGTCGAAAGCAACACCGTAACAGCGCTTTAATAAAGTCAAGTCATTCAATTCTTTTGACAGACCAATTGCTTGTTCAATGTGTTCAATTGCACTGTCAAAACTTGACACCTCATTTTCAGCAAGGGCTATGTTCGCAAGGACATTGATTATTTCTGCTTTGTTGTTTATCTGTTTGCGGAATTCAAGTTCCTTCTTAAGATGAAAGATTGCTTTCTGGTAATTTTCTGCTTCCAGGTATACCATAGCCAGACTATTGTGAGATACCATCTGGCCACGACGATTTCCCAATTGCGTATTAATTTCAAGTACTTTTTGATAATAGATTGCTGCTTCTTCCAGACGATTTGTACTACGCAGCAGATATGCAGATTGATTGAAAAGCTGGGCTGCAGCATTCTTTTTTCCCTCATCAAGGTATTGTTCAGCTTTTGAATCATTTTCCTGCAATTGTTCATTAATTTCTCTCTGAGGAAACGCTGTTACAAATAAAAAAAGCAATGAACAAAATACTATTCCTTTGATTCTATGCTTACTGATAAAAGGGCTATAAATCTTCATACTTATCTGCTTAAAATTACCAAATATCATTGCTATACCTTGAATCCAAGTATTAATATATCATCTATTTGTTCGTTATCACCCATCCAGTCTGTTATTGTACGGGAAAGGATCTCTTTTTGTTCATCCATTTCCATGGTGTGTATTTTAAGCAGAAGTTCCTGAAATTGTTTGTATCTGAATTTTTTGTTTCTTGGTCCTCCAAACTGATCTGCAAATCCATCTGTAAAAAGGTAGATCAAGTCTCCTTTATTTATTTCAATGTCATGATTTGTAAAGGGTTTATCAAAATTCAAATGTATACCTATAGGCATTCGATCGCCTTTAATACTATTTAACTCTCCATTCGCAATTCGGTAAAAGAGATTATTGGCTCCGGCAAATTGAATCTTTTTATTTTTTTCATCGATAATTACCAAAGAAATATCAAGACCGTCCGCTGCTTCACCTTGCTCACCCTTTTGTTTTAATAATTTCATTACCAGTTTTCTGAGTTCGAACAATATTTCATTTGCTTTAACTGCAATTTTCTTACTAAGTATTTCATTTAAAAAAGCTATTCCGGCCATGGTCATGAATGCTCCTGAAATACCATGCCCTGTACAATCACCAACGGCAATTATCCTCAGGTCTTCGATTCTGCCCGCCCAGTAAAAATCACCACTTACTATATTGCGGGGCATATTCAAAATAAAATGCCGGGGAATGGTTTCTTGCATATATTCATCGGTAGGGAAAATGGCTTTCTGAATTCGTTTGGAGTACCGGATATCATCAACAATATCCTTTTTTTGTAAGGCTATTTCATCTCTTTGCCGGGTAACTTCAAGGTGATTCTTTTCAAGTATGGATTTTTGCAGTTTTATTTCTTTTATTTTTTGAACCAGGTGAAGGGCAGATCTAACCTTAATTAATAACTCAAACCTGTTGAAAGGTTTTAAAATAAAATCATTTGCACCTGCCTCATATGCACTTTCAAGACTTTCAGTAGCTGACAGGACAATAATGGGTATTTCAGAAGTCAGACTATTCTTTCTAAGCTTTTTTATGGCATCAATACCATTCATAACCGGCATTAATACATCCATAATAATTAAATCGGGAATAATTTTATTTGCCTGTTCGCAAGCATCTTTCCCGTCTTTTGCAGAATATAAGTTAACTTTATTACCCAGTATTTCAAGAACTTCCGATATAATTTTAATCGATAGTTCCGAATCGTCAGCTATAAGGACTTTGTATTCAATTTTATTCATTCACTGGCTGTTAGATAACTATATTAAATTAATTAAAAATTGCATAGTATTTATTATTGAGTTTAATGATTTAAATCATTCTCTCACTGACATAAGGTTTTCAATTTCAGTCCGTAATTTAGGAATTGGGCTGCCAAGAATTCTGCACCCTTTTGATTCAACAAGAACATTATCCTCTATACGAATTCCACCAAAATTTTTATACGTCTCGATCTTTGGATAGTTTATATAGTTTTCATATTTCTTTTCAGAACGCCAGAGATCAATAAGTGTCGGGATAAAATATATTCCGGGTTCCACAGTAAGAACGAAACCGGTTTGCAGGGACCTGGCCAATCTGAGATAGGCTGTACCGAACTGGTTGCTTCGTAAAGTGTTTTTATCATAACCTACAAAATTTTCTCCAAGGTCTTCCATATCATGTACATCAAGTCCCATCATATGACCTAAACCATGTGGGAAAAACAACGCATGTGCGCCTTCTTTCACAGCTTCTTCCGGATCACCTTTCATCAGATCCAGTTCTGTTAGTCCCTTTGCTATTTGAATTGAAGCGTCTTTATGAAGATCAAGATACCGGGTTCCCGGTGTTATTTTTTTTATAGTATTTTGTTCAACAGAAAGAACAAGGTCATAAATTTCCTTTTGTCTGATGGTAAATCTTCCACCCACAGGGAACGTTCGTGTAATATCTGAAGCATAATGCAGGGTGCCTTCTGCCCCTGCATCAATTAATAATAGCTGTTCTTTGTTTAGTTTGTTTCTGTGGGACTCGTTATGCAGTATTTCACCATGTACTGAACAAATTGGAGAGTAAGCATAATCAAGATCATGTTCCTTCAGAATTTTATTCATTTCGGCTACAATTTCATATTCATAAATACCAGGGTGTGCCATTTCCAAAGCTTTTAAATGCATTGGTCTGGTAACTTCAGTTAGTACATGTTCGATTTCATTAATTTCCTGCTCCGATTTTATGGATCTTTGATGAACTACAGCCTGAATGAATTCAACCGAGTAATTTTTTAAAACTTCAGATACCGTGATGTTGAGTAATTCTGATAGATAAATTTGCCTTTCATGAGGATATGGAGGTAAATAATGTATCTTCTGCCGGTTTTTAATGAATTGAAAAATACTGTTTTTTAAATCTGAAACAGGAAGGACTTTATGTATTCCCGAAATGTTTGCTATGAGGCGCATACTTTTTTGCATTCCACTCCATATCTGATCATCAATTCCAGGATCATCTCCAAAAAGTATTTCTTCATCTTTATCACAATCTATGATCAGATAAGAATGTGGAATATCTATTCCTGTGTAATATAAAAACGTACTGTCCTGTCTGAATGCATATGGATTCCCGGCATAGTTTCTTGGTACTGAAATATTACCGCATAATACAATTATTCCTGTTCTGATATGCTGCTTCAGAACCTGACGTCTTGCAATATAATCCTTTGTTTTCATAATTCTTAATGCTATTAGGCTCTTCCTGTAAGTTAGTTTATTTGTTTGAGGAAATAAAAATTATATATGAATAATCGGCATGTTTTAAAAAATCCACACTGTTTCACAAATAAATACGGGAGATTAATTTTTACGAATGGGATTGTATATTAGATCATGATTTGTATCTTCGCATATAAGATGGGGAGTGTAAGCTTTTAATTAGTAAAAATTTAATAATGCCATATCGCCGCTTACCAAATACAGATGCAGCACGTCGTAAAGCTTTAACAATAGCCTTTGAAAAAGGACGGGAAATTCCGCCATTTAAACTGGCATTTACTCAAAGTACTTTCAGGCGAATACAATCTTTTCTTCCCTCTTTTGAAAAAGCATTATACGAGACAAAACAGGCATATTCGAATCAGGTTAAGAAAAACAAAGATTATCTGAAGGTTCAGAAAAAAGCTAAAATGTACATTTCTCATTTTATCCAGGTAGTAAATATGGCTATTACCCGGGGTGATCTTTCTGAAAATGAGCGAATTTTTTTTGGCATGCATGATGACTATCATAAGTTGCCCGTATTAAATTCAGAGGCAGATTTGATCAAATGGGGTGAGAAATTGATTCATGGAGAAAATCTTCGAAAAGCGAAAGCCCTCAGTCCGATTACAAATCCTACTATTGCCGTAGTTAGGGTACGTTATGAACAATTCCTGGATGCTTATAAGTTTCAAAAAACTTTGCAGAAAAACTATCAGCGTTCTCAGGAACATTTGGCCGGTATGAGAAAGGAAGCAAATGAAATTATAAGGGACATTTGGAATGAAGTGGAAGATACATTCAAAAAGCTTGCTGAAAAAGAAGGAAGGATGAAAGCAGAAGAGTATGGCCTTTCCTATGTATTCCGAAAAGATGAGCTTAAACAATCCTGATTCAGGGGGCATTATGCACTGTATTTTCTTTTGAATTCCTGATATATAATCAAGACCAAAACTGATGAAATAATGGCACTAAGGATAACTACAGAGGGATGGGAATAACTATCCTGACTGAAAAATGCCGGCATATTCATCCGGATGTTTTCTGATAAGTAAAAAATACTTACTGCTATAGCATTATTTAAAAAATGGGCCCATACGGGCATCCAGATATTTCTGCTCCATAAAAACAAATACCCGAAATAGATACCAAGAATAAGTCGTGGAACAAAACCATAAAATTGCAGATGGATGCTGCTGAACAGTATTGCTGAAATAAGAATTGAGACGTGGTTGTTCCTGGTCCATTGAATAAATACCTTCTGGACAATACCCCGGAAAAAAAATTCTTCCCCGACGGCAGGAAGAATGGCAATTATAAACAAATTGATACAATAATCCGAAGGGCTCATATTTTGGGTCATTCTGTTTGTTAGTATTGTTCTTTCAGATTCCATTTCCTGAAGTATTTTTTCAAAAGAGGACAGCCAGTCGGGGAAAATAACGGAACTGTTCCATACAATGAAAAAATGAATTACCGGAATGGAAAATATCAGTGTAAAGAGGACAATCCACCAGGAATAAAACAGGCCGTATGTTTTGGATGTTAAAAAACCATCACCGGTTTGAAAAATCAAATGATTCAATACTATTGCAGGGACAATAAAAAGGCCTATACTCTGGGAGATCTGGAATATTCGTAAAAGTGATAAATCTGAATTGCCGAGACCTTCTTTAAGATGAAGGTTCAGTTCTTCAAAGGGGATGTGATACACAAAGGTGATGATAAGAATTGTGATCAGACTTGTCAGAAGATAGCAGATAAACGCAATGAATAATGCAAGAATAAGTTTTGCAAATGGTTTTGCATCTACAAACAAGTCTTTCATAATAAAAATATTCATTGTGTGGTCAGGTATTAATTCTATTGAAGAAAAAAGATATCATTAATTTTGCTTGCAAAAATAATGATTTCACAAAAAGATAAGCAGTGGTAAAAATCGGAGACATAGAGCTGGGCGAGAAACCTTTATTTCTTGCACCTATGGAAGATGTTACCGATCCTTCCTTTCGTTTTATCTGTAAGCAATTCGGAGCAGATGTAATGTATACAGAATTCATTTCTTCCGATGGATTGATCCGTAATGCCAAAAAAAGTACAGAAAAATTAGTTATCTATGATTATGAGCGTCCTATGGGCATTCAGTTGTATGGTCATCTTGTGGATGCAATGGTGGAATCAGCAAAAATAGCTGAAACAAGAAATCCGGAATTTATCGATATAAATTTCGGATGCCCGGTAAAAAAAATATCGCGCAGGGGAGCCGGTGCGGGTATCCTCTGTAATGTACCGTTGATGGTTGAAATGACAAAAGCAATTGTTCATGCCGTAAAAATACCTGTGACAGTAAAAACCCGACTGGGGTGGGATGAGGAGAATAAAAACATCTTGGAAATAGCAGAGCGACTTCAGGATGCAGGTATTAAAGCACTGACAATTCATGGACGTACAAAGGCACAATTCTATAAAGGTTCGGCTGACTGGACTTTGATAGGAGAAGTGAAGAACAATCCAAGAATTTATATACCGATTATAGGGAATGGAGACGTAGTTACACCGGAAGGGGCTGAAGAAGCTTTTAATACATATGGAGTTGACGGTATTATGATTGGCAGGGGGGCTGTGGGCACTCCCTGGATATTTCGGGATATAAAAACGTATTTAAATACCGGAAAGTTATCAGTACCTCTTACTGTTTCTGAAAAAGTAGAGTTGGCCAAATTGCATTTTAAAAGATCAATGGAAATCAAAGGAGAAAAAGTTGGAGTTTATGAAATGCGCAGACATTTTTCAAATTATTTTAAAGGATTTGAAAATTTCAGGGAAATCCGGTTGAGATTGCTTACTGAAAGCAAACCAGATGAGATTTTTATGATTCTTGAAAAAATAAAAGACCAGTGGGGATAAAAATCCGGAAGAAAAGCTCCCGGAACAAAAGCTGAAGAAGTATGTAAATCAGAGATGCATTGGTGTTGAAACTGAAATGTAATATAACGTGAGTTCGATATAAGGATCGATAATACATTTATTGATTTATAGTTATTTATATGAGTAGACTTTGTGTTTCTTCGGGTTTTGGAGTCTTCGTGGTTAAAATAGTATGATTAAAAAATGCCACAAAGTCACC
>JAFGQO010000064.1 GCA_016935615.1 Bacteroidales bacterium | reverse complement strand
TGACTATCTGAACGTCTCAAAACAAAATTTTCAACATTGTTGGGCTCAGGTTTATAATCGAAAGTGAAATTTATTGCGTTGTTTGCTCCTTTCATATAATATATCCAGGTTTCAGAGGTAGCTGTTTTTTCCATATTCTGAGGGGGGCCATAGACAATGTATACCATTCCTCTATCGGTTTTCCATCCGGGAAGAATATTTGAAAAGTAATAATTGGAAAAATACACCCTGTTATAATAAATCCTGATCATCTCACGCGCCCTTCCGGTTGAACCTGCAATGTTCAGCCAGAAATTATCTGCTGCGAGTTTTTTATTCTCCTCTTTCATCAGGTTATTATAATCTGCTGAAGTTGTAATGTATGCAAGTGGTTCAATCAGTGCGTCCGAATCTTTAATTTTTGGGAAGTTTTTGCCAAAATTCGTTATTATAAATCCGCCTTCCCGGGTAGTATCAAATTTGAATTGATATACTCCTTCATAACTGAAACTCAACATCAGATCAGGGGAATAATCAATAATATATAAACTGTCAGGAATCCGATATATCTTCTCAGTCTCTACAGAGCCGAATGTAGGTTTGGGCAAAACTGACTTATTTTTGTAATAATATATATACAATCCATTCTCTGAGGGATTTCTATGTTGTATCTTATATATCATACCTTCATGCATTACGTTGTTGAAATAAGGAATTCCCTTATTGTTCAGAATGTTAAAATTTTGTTCAGAATACTGATCGGTTTTATCTACTTCTAAAAATCTCAGATTTAATTCCCTTCTCAGCAAATCACGTGTAACAATTCTTAACTGGTAGTGTTTACCTATATCAAGCCTGAGGGGTATCTGTGAAAGGAACCTTCTTCCTACATCTTCCTGTTTAATAGTATATCTGTATGTAATACTATCTGCCAATTCAGGTTTGTTATCTTTTATCTCATAGGCCTGAACCTGAACAGATACTTTGCTTATAAACTCCTTCTCAGGATTCGCCTGGTTAAAAAGTAGTTCATTTGGAAACAGTTTGACATACAATAGAGAAGAATTATCTGTGCTGTGATATACTCTGAATGCAGGATGCAAATGTGAACTGGAAGGATTATAAATTGCCGAAAGATTCCACCTTGTGCCTGAAACAGTATAAGGACTGGAACAACCGATGATTACCAAGACAAACAGAAATACAACAAATACAGTGATGCAAGTATATTTTATTATTTTCTTGTATCTATCCGGCATTTTACACAATTTATGATATTGAATACATCCTAAATCAGATTTTTGCTAAAGTAAAAAATTTCTCTCAGCCTTCAATTCTTCCAGTACATTATGAAGCTTTCCCCAATCTGACAGGGCTAGATTTACCTTATGCTTTAACATCTCGTATGTTTTGTAAAAATCAATATCCAGTGCCTTGTCACTTTTTTTCATGATCAATTCCATTTCCTCAATTTCCAACTCAGCTTTTTCAACTCTTTTTTCTATTGATACAATATTGTTTTCAATCTTTCGCATTTTTTTATCCAATTCCTTCCTTTTGGCAAATAATCTTTTCTGATCTGAACTCTCAGTTTTACTTTTTGCATTCCCGCCGGTTTTAATTTTCAAATTCAATGCCTCAAGTGTATCAATCTTCCTCTTCATTAAAAAATCATAAATGCCTCCTCTGTACTCACGGATCTTTCTATTTTTAAACTCATAGATTTTATCCGCAAGATCATTAAGAAATTCCCTGTCGTGCGAAACAACAATTAACGTGCCGTCATATAACCTAAGTGCTTGTTTTAAAATATCCTTTGAATGCATGTCAAGATGATTGGTAGGCTCATCCAAAACCAGCAAATTGTATGGTTTCAATAATAATTTAGCAAGTGCTAGTCTTGATTTTTCACCTCCCGACAAAACCTTGACCTTCTTATCAACATCTTCTCCGCTAAAAAGAAATGCCCCCAAAATATCCCTGATCTTCATTCTTATATCACCCACTGCTACCTGGTCAATTGTTTCAAGAACAGTTCTGTTTGTATCCAGCAATTCATCCTGGTTCTGAGCATAATATCCTATGCTTACATTATGTCCCAGCCTGCATTCGCCTTTGAAATCAAGATCACCTGTAATGATCCGGGATAAGGTTGTTTTGCCTTCACCATTCCGACCTACAAAAGCAATTTTTTCTCCACGTTCGACGATCAAATCCACCCTATCCAAAACAATATGATCATCGTATTGTTTGGTGATCTGATCAGCCTTAATAACAATTGTTCCGGCTCTTGGCGCAGGTGGGAATCTGACATTCATAGTACTGATATCCTCATCTTCAATCTCAATTAATTCCATCCTGTCCAACTGCTTTATCCTCGATTGCACCTGAACCGCCTTTGTAGCCTTATACCTGAATCGATCAATGAATTCCTGTGTGTCCTCAATCTGTTTTTGTTGGTTCTTATATGCTGCAAGCATCTGCATCCGGCGTTCCCTGCGCAAACTGACATATTCTGTATAAGGAACTTTGTAATCGTAAATTTTCCCCAGCGAAATTTCTAATGTACGTTTTGTAGTGTTATTTACAAATGCCTTATCATGAGAGATGAGTACTATCGCCCCGTGGTATTGCTTTAAAAAATTTTCAAGCCACTGAATAGACTCTATATCAAGATGGTTTGTCGGTTCATCAAGAAGAAAAACATCAGGAGACTCGAGCAGTATCTTCGCCAGCTCAATTCGCATTCGCCAGCCTCCGCTAAATTCGCTTGTAGGTCTCATCATATCAGTTTCTCTGAACCCAAGACCTGTTAATGTCCTGATGGTATCTGATTCCACTGTCGAAGCATTCATCATCTGCAAACGTTCACTTTTCTCTGCAACAAGATCAACCAATTCAAGGTATTCTCCTGATTCATAGTCTCTTCTTTCCTCTAATTCGCAATTCAGATGTTGAATTTCTTTTTCCAACCGGATCAGATCTACAAATGCACCTTTTGCTTCCTCCAAAACAGTTGTCTTGTCTTTATAACTGAGTTCCTGTGGCAGGTAACCTATTTTAATGCCGGCAGGTGTGGTGATTAAACCCGAATCAATCCGGACCATGTCTAATATCGCTTTAAAAAGGGTTGATTTGCCTGCGCCATTTTTTCCCACAAGTCCGATGGCATCATTCGGATTTATCTGAAAGGAAATATCATCAAACAATTTGCGTTCACCATAGTGAAGGTTAACATTCTGAAAAGAGATCATCGGGGATTTTTGGCAACAAAAATAGAGATTTTTCCTTCATTCTTATTTAAATCATTTATTATAAAGTCAAGGTACAGCCAGATAGCATCAAGCAATATTCCTATCTTTACCAGAAATTGTTGATCTGTGGCAAGAAGAAAGAAACTTCCCCTCATTAAAAATCTTGAGATCATTGATATCGCTGATGAAGGAAAAGCAATAGGCAAAACTGATAATATGGTGGTATTTGTGAAGGGATTGGTTCCGGGAGATATCGCTGATATACAAATCAAAAAAAAACGCAAAAAATACCTGGAAGGAATTGTGATTCGCCTGGTAAAACAATCCGATTTGAGGATTACACCTTTTTGTCGCCATTTTGGTATTTGTGGCGGATGCAAATGGCAAAATCTAACCTACGAAAAACAACTATATTTCAAACAAAAACAGGTAGCCGACAACATTCAGAGGATCGGTCAATTGGAAATGCCTGAATTATACCCCATATTGGGATCAGATAAACAACAGTATTACAGAAATAAACTTGAGTACACTTTCTCAAATATACGCTGGTTAG
Source organism: Bacteroidales bacterium (assembly GCA_016935615.1). Lineage (GTDB taxonomy): Bacteria > Bacteroidota > Bacteroidia > Bacteroidales > UBA10428 > UBA10428. Next base: position 1,680 of record JAFGQO010000064.1, on the reverse strand, counting down.
AAAACGATGAAATTCATTCAGGATGTGAATTCAAAGACAGAAAAGCGCTTGGATTTCACATTCCCGGACGATTTGACAGAATACTGCATATTGATACATGCTACCTGCAAAACGACCTCTCAAACAAGATCAGAAATGAAATCAGTGTATATACAAAACGTGAAAATTATTCTTATTACGATCAAACAAAATTTGAAGGTTTAATGCGCAATCTTATTATCCGTAATACTGAATTGAATGAATGGATGGTAATTGTCGTTTTTCAAAAAAATGAATCATCCCGTATCGAGAAATTACTGAAGCATATTGATTCTGAATTTCCGGAGATAACCTCTCTGATGTATGTGATAAATTCAAAAGTGAATGATACCATCCATGATTTGGATGTTCATCTTTTCAGCGGCAGGGACCATATATACGAACAAATGGGGGATCTTAAATTTAAGATCGGCCCGAAATCTTTCTTTCAGACCAACACAATGCAAGCTTATAAACTCTATGAAATTGTAAAAAAATTTGCAGAATTAAAAGGGAATGAAATCGTGTATGATTTATACACAGGAACCGGTACTATCGCTAATTTCATAGCTTCAGAATGCAAAAGGGTCATTGGGTTGGAATATGTTGAAGACGCAATACAGGATGCTATAACAAATTCGGAATGTAACAATATCAGAAATACAACTTTTTTTGCCGGTGATATTAAAGATTTGTTAACTGAAAAATTCGTAAAGAAGCATGGAACTCCTGATATTATGATCACTGACCCTCCACGGGCAGGTATGCATAGTGATGTATTACATTCCATATTGAAGCTTCAACCATACCGGATTGTATATATCAGCTGTAATCCAGCTACTCAGGCACGCGACATTCATATATTAAGGAATAAATATAAGCTTAAAGCTATCCAGCCGGTAGATATGTTTCCTCACACACATCATGTGGAGAATGTTGTTCAACTTGGTTTAAAGTGATATATGTTGAAAATATGACCCTTTTTTTACCAAGAAAATCAATAACTTGGACTTAGATAAAAATAAAACAATGCAATGGGCGGATTTTTTCATGGTATATTTCAATTCTTTTTTCTCGTTGGCTATATCATTCTTTTTATTGTCTCCATTATTATTTTAAGACCTTTTCGTATACACAAGAAGAGGCGTATATCAACGATCTCCATTAAAATCAGCTACCTGTTTTTTCTGGCAATGTTCTTGCTGTTTACTTATCTTCTTTTATTTGGAAATAAGATCCCTGATAATGATGACCAGCCTTACGACAGTTTTTTCAATATTTATTTTCTGATATTTCTTACGGCCACAATTGTACCCAATGTTGGAATTATGATTCGCCGGCAAATTAAAAAAAACCGTGTGGAATATAATATCCTATTCACCCTGGTCAATTTGCTGTACGGAATGTATTTATTGTTTCTTGTGGTCACAGGACAGTGGGCGTTATTATAGGATTGGCGGACCAATTTCATTTATCCTGGAAGGAATAAACTTTGACACCTTAACTCTCAGGATTCTTCATGTAATTAACGTGAATTCGATATAAGGATCGATAATACATTTATTGATTTATAGCTATTTATATGAGCAGACTTTGTGTTTCTTCGGGTTTTGGAGTCTTCGTGGCTAAAATAGTATGATTAAAAAATGCCACAAAGTCACC
>JAFGQO010000063.1 GCA_016935615.1 Bacteroidales bacterium | reverse complement strand
CCAGGTTCAGTTCAGCAACAGCGGGACCTACATCAATTATGTGAATGAAGGCGGACAGGATGTATTGTTCCCGGTCAGCAGGCTGTCACTGGAGCTGGAAATCAGGGAAAGGCATACGCTGACTTTCCTGTACCAGCCCCTTCGGCTTGAAACGACTACCTTGCTTGTAAGAGATCTTGTAATTGACGACCTGGTTTACCCTGCCGGCACAGGTGTCAATTTCTTATACAACTTCCCCTTCTACCGCATCAGTTACATGAAGGAACTGGCGCCTGGCAGTGAAAAATTCGACTTTGCCCTGGGAGCCTCACTGCAAATCCGAAATGCAACCATCGAATTCGAGTCAACGGACGGCACCCTTTTCCGTTCCAACAGGGACATCGGTCCGGTTCCGGTGCTGAAATTCCGAACCCGGTACACGATCAATAACCTGACGTACACTGAAATTGAAGCGGACGGTTTTTATGCGCCCGTCAGTTACCTCAATGGCAGTGACAATGAGGTTGTCGGTGCCATTCTGGATGCAAGCCTGCGCCAGGGTCTGAATGTTACAGATGAAGTCGGGGCGTTTCTGAATCTCCGCTACCTGGGCGGTGGTGCGGTGGGAACCTCCGATGATGAACCGGGACCGGGCGATGGCTATGTAAAAAACTGGCTGCACTTCATGACGGTGACCTGCGGATTCATTTACACCTTCCCGTCATTCTGAGTAAGATCGTTGATTATCTCTGTTGTTTTTGATCACTGCCAGCAAGCCTTGATCGAAGCGAGAGGCGGGGATTCTATTTTGTGAGAACTATTTTTCGTCCTTTCGTTTAAAGCCTATTCGTCTAACAGCATCTCGCGCATTCGAGCAAAAACACGCATAATTTGGATATTTTGAGGTCACAAATTGTGACCTCAAGATTGTAAACTCTTCATTACTAAGCTCGAACATAAAGTCGTCAGGAAAGCGATCTATATTCCTACGAACCGCTTGCTTTAGCACTTTGGTTTCAACATTGTATAATTGCGCCAGATCCCGGTCTAACATCACCCTCTTATCTCGGATCGGGTGGATTTTATCCATTACCTTTTCGTCGGGGATCATTATTTCAGAGTTCTTCTTTGCCATGCTGGTGCGTTTACAGTTTATAAACGTAGCCATTTCTAATCGGCCACCTTTGATTTCATTTCAATACTTTACCCCAAAAGATGATGCTTCTCAATGGCAGCCTGCAGTTCCTCCAGGCCACTCTGACGGTAACGCTCCGTAATGCTGATCTTCTTATGTCCGGGAACAGCGGCTTGAACGTTTCCAACAGGTAGGAGATCCTTCGCCGGTCTCCGCAGTGCCCCGAAGGGTCACCACCAGATGATCAGTATAGGTTTTCAATAATCCCGGTTTCACTTTACTGATGTAATCATGAAGCAACACCATCCAGGTCTAAGGGTTAATGTCCTGGCAGTAATCCTGATCGTTGCCCACGAAGATCATTCCTGAGATTCGATCAGACGCTCAAGAGCCCGGAACAAATGCAATACTTTCAGGAAATTACTGGAAAATTAAAATTGAATGCATATTTCTTAAGGGAATAAGCCGGATCCCTTCACTTTTTTCCTAATGCATATCACCATCATAAATTACAGTTCCTTCGCCCATTCCGGTCAGTTTTTTCATCCAGAATAGCTCCTGCCCTTTAATGCCCCAGGAATCCCCTTGGATCCTCCATTGCGAACTTCCGAATGTTCGGGTTCTCCTGATTTGCATAGGGTTTATCCGGAAAAACTTTCCTGACAAGAGTCGTTTTTCCCGACTGCCGGGGACCGGTAACAGCTACCGCCTTAAACTGCCTCGCCAGGGTTCTTAACGCTTATCCCACCGCAATCTTCGGGCGAACATGCCCGCTCACCATCGATGCAAAAAGGGTATTTCAAACCCTTTTCCCTGTGCATGTATCCTTCCAGTTTTACGGTATGCATCCAAAAATCACCATAATCATACAGGTATTTTGCCTGCACACCCAGGTCATTGAAATAAGCCATCATCCATATCTCCCACCCAGGATACACCTCCTGCAATTTATTTGTCCGGTCAAAATCCGGGATCCCGATATGGACCACCTTTTGTTTGCTCTTCCCTTTTATCTCAAAATGATGCAGATGATAATCCAGCCAGCCCATGGCGTCATTGATGGCCACATGCAGATCCCAGAAATTATATTCCGAAGGCACCTGGATCCGCCTCCAGATTTTCGGTTCAATCTCATCCAGTTCAATGTAGAACTGGTAAACCCGGTTTTTTGAATGAGCAAAGCTCTCTGGCTTCTCATGCTGATTTAAATATTATTCATGAAGTATTGTATTTATTAATTGTTTTTCACGAAAAATAAATATTCTCCACGTAACCGTATGAATACTTGAAAAGAAAAAAGAGCCAGACTGTCCCTTCTATCATATCTGTAATTTGCATCTCGATCAACTAAATATAAATAACACTATCTTCTGTTGTAATCAAAGCCATAGAAGAAGCGGAATCGATAGTTGATCAGATCAATAGTATTATTTTTGTACTTTTGAAATATGGATATTCTATCCCAATATCTGAATCAGATACAACTCCTATGCAAAAAGCATAAGGTTTCTGAACTCTTTGTGTTTGGATCAATATTGGGAGATTCATTTAAGGAGGATAGTGACATTGATTTTGTCGTCGATTTCTCTGGTGTCTCTTTAGAAGAATATGCAGATAACTATTTTGACTTGAAATTTTCACTAGAAGAATTATTGAATAGGGATGTTGATCTACTCGAAATGAAAGCAATTCGAAATCCCTATTTGCGAGATTCAATCGATTCAACAAAACAACTAGTGTATGAAGCATAAGATAAAAACCTGGCTTTACGATATACTTCAATCGATTGAAGAAATTGAAAGCTATTATGCCGACAAACCCAAAGATTTTGAGGATTATCTTTCAGATAAAAAAACCCAACGTGCAGTAGAACGAAATATAGAAATTATTGGAGAAGCTGTAAACAGAATTCTTACAGAAGATTCAAAGTTCAAACTTGAGAATGCACATAAAATAATCGGCGCTCGAAACAGGATCATACACGGATATGATAGGATTTCCCATGAAGTGATATGGAGCATCATTATCAATCATCTACCGAAACTTCATAAGGAAGTCTCACAATTAATTGAAAATTAGGCAACAACTAATCGAGTAGACGGCTCCGCCAGCCAAAGCTGACGGAGTGCGCCTCTCCCACCAACGTACGTACGGGCCTCGTATACGGCGGTTCATTATACAATAGGAAGATGCGTTTGAGTAAATCTATGAGGGGCTATTTTTTGATACCATGTCAACATGGACCCATTCCCACTTTTACAGCGTAATTCAACGGTGATGAATTGTGCTTTACCTTGATGACTTCTCCATAGAGGATCTTACTATGCTAATTCGAGAAAAAGTCTTTGACTTACTTAAATCACAGAACCACCCAAATTTCAGATTGTATAGAAGAAATTTGGGCAATCAATAGAATCCATCTTTAACAACGTTATCATCAAGAAGTTCTTGAAACCGTTTCTTCAGCAGTGGCAATCCCACATCTGATGCAACCGCTTTAAGTCTTTTTGCAAACCATTTTTCCCATAAATCATTCACGTCGAACATTAAGGCCAAAACGTTATTTTTCCCATGTGAAAGATCAGGATGATAATTTAGGAGAAGCAATCGGGTAATTTCTATTGCAGCCTTATAATGTTCATTCTTTCGGGTCCATTTTATACGACCAAAGAATCCCTCAGATACTTGTATATCTGATAATTCCGGCATATTGATAGACAATGCTTTTATATCCGAAATCAAATGGAAACTGGCATTTAAACCAAGAATTACATTGAGAGTTTTGAAAAGAACCTTATTCAGTTCATGCTGAAAATCATAGATAGAATGCTTTACATAGAATCTTTCAGCATGAATCAGATTTTTGTTTAATTGTTTATTAAAGTTAAGACTGCCTTTTAATGCATAAATATTTTCCTTTTGCTTGTGATATTTCTTGATCAATCCACTATGCAATGCTTCCTCAAATTCCTTCACCGATCTGAAAGGCTCCATTCTAATCTCATAGATGGGTTTTTCATATATATCCAAATCTTCCACGGCGAAATCAGCAAATCCAATCTCTTTATTTCCATTTTTACCTACGAAACCGTTTCCAAGTAGTAATCCGAGTTTTTCATAATCACCATAAAAATATTCCTGCAGCAAGGGTATAATCTTATCCTTAAATACTTCTTTTTTTAAGACATAATTTGAGCGAGTTGAAGAACAGGCCATTGAAAGTCTTGTTCAAAACGAACTATTCAGTCAGTACAGTCGCAAAATATGGTTTCTGTATGAGTGGCTCATGCAAAAAACCTTGAACTTACCTGATTTAAAAAAAGGTAATGATATCCCCTTGATAGACGGCAATTTGCAATATACAATCGGGAAAGGTATAAACTCACCCCGTCATCGCATAAGAAATAATCTCCCCGGCACAACCAGTTTTTGTCCTTTGATCAGCAGAACTGAAAAGCTGGAAGAATATATAAAAGAGGACCTTTCAGAGAAAACAACAGGATTTGTCCGCCTTGTTCATCATGATATTCTGTTAAGGGCTTCGGCCTTTCTGCTGTTCAGGAATTCTAAAGCATTATTTAACATTGAAGGTGAAACTCCATCAAACAGCAGGGCAACCAGATGGGGGAAGATGATTGGTCAGGCAGGTAATCGCCCACTATCAAAAGAAGAATTATTGCGTCTTCAGCAAATTATTATCGAGAACAGCAGATTCTTCAAAATGGGTTTCAGAAAAGAGGAAGGATTTGTTGGAGAATATGACAGGAGCACGGGCGAACCAATCCCGGAGCATATATCAGCACGATACCAGGATCCACAGGTATCTTATACATCATATGCTGGCAAAGATGAAGTTTGCACCCCGGGGAATTATATTCCCGGTATCTGCAGCAATCCTGGAACGGATTTATGACTACCGAAAAGTCCTCGAAAGCTATTCCCATCCACTACTTGATTTCATTGAATGGAAGATAACACCGGATCAAAATATCATAGTTTTAAATGACACTGCTGATTATTACAAATACTATGATTCAATAACTTACAAGGTTGCCGTTATTGTTGCGACCGTCCCCGAAAAACCAAATTGTGGTGAAGTAAAATTCACCTTTTAGTGAGGAACTTGAATGACAATGCTTTTGGCAGAATACTTTGAAAGCAAATCATAGACTAATGCGTTTGATTATTTTAAGTAAAATTTCTTACATTTGTCCAATGGTGATGGAGTTCACCCAAAACCGCTCCAAATGCT
>JAFGQO010000062.1 GCA_016935615.1 Bacteroidales bacterium | reverse complement strand
AGATAGCCACGAAGTCCCGAAGACTCAAAGAATTCACAAAACTCTGATATTCAATTATATATAACTTTGTGAGTATTTCGTGAATTTGGTGTCTTGGTGGCGAATTTTCAACTTTTGAGACAACCCCTTTTATTTTAACCTGAACTCATCAGCATCATTCAGCACCGGAAAACTATTTCTGAATTTGTCCAGAAGCAGAAGGTCAAGATCACCACATAGTATTCCTTCTTTATTTTCAATCTTATGCATTACTTCACCTGCAGGGGATACGATTTGCGTATTCCCGATATACTGAATGTTTCTTCCGTCTTTCCCTATTCTGTTAATACCAGCCACATAGCATTGATTTTCTATGGCTCTGGCTTTCAATAATGTTTCCCAGGCATCATTTCTTGCCGATGGCCAGTTTGCACTGAAGATCAACAGATCATATCTGTATTTTACGTTTCTGCTCCATACGGGAAACCTCAAATCATAGCAAATCAGCGGATACAATTTCCATCCATTATATTCAATGATTTTCATTTTTTCTCCGGCCATATAATGTTGTGGTTCATCCCCCATCGTAAACAAATGCCTTTTATCATAAAATTGAAGGGGTCCCTCAGGAGGAATAAAATAAAGCCTGTTATAAAATTTGTTGTTTACTCTTGCAGGAAAACTTCCAAGAACAGCTGCATTATATTTCTTTGAAACAGAATGCATCCAATCCTGTACTGATTGGTAATCCTCTTCACGAAACAGTTCCGGTTGCATGGTAAATCCTGAAGCAAACATTTCGGGCAAAAGAATCAAGTCTGTCTGTGAATTTAGCCCGATCAGCAAAGTGTCAATTTTGCTTAAATTGGCATTGATATTATGCCATTCAATATCGTATTGCACTGTTGCAATATGCAGAATTCGTCTCACAAAGGAAAACTTATCTTTTAGAAGTAAGTATTTTGGTTATTTTAACAATCAATTCCTCCGGGTCAAACGGTTTCACAATAAAATCGTTTGCGCCGGCAGTGTATGCTTTCTGAATAGCCTCATCCAAATGACTTCTGCTTAAAATGAGAATTGGTGTATCGATATGCAATTCGTTGCGGATGATTTCAACAACTTCAAAACCACTCATTTTTGGCATAAACAAATCAAGAATAATCAGATCAAACTCTTCACTTTCAACAGATTCCAATGCTTCTTTGCCATCATCAACAGTTGTAACTTCATAGCCCAGTCTGACAAGAGAATGAACAACGATCTTTTGCATCATGACATCATCTTCCGCATACAGAATCTTCATACACTAAAATTTAAAATCCCGATCAAAATCTTCAATTAATTTCTTTATTTTTATATCAACATCATCAATTAAAGCAGGGACCAAATTTAAATTCTCATTTTTCTTGGTGAATTCTTCAATTTTCATCAGATCTTCCTCTAACTTTTTTGCTCCGAGAAATGATACTCCCGGAATAAATCTGTGTGTTTCTTTGCTCAATGCATCAATCGCTTCAGATTCTAAATTGCTCCTGGCTTTTTCCAGATATACAGGGGCAACTTCTTTAAAAGTAGTGATCATTTCGTGGATAAAATTCTTATCGCCACCTGAAATTTTATTCAAAAACGACAAATCATATAACTTCTCTTCCGGCATTTTGACTATTTTATGGATTCAATTACAAAAATGAAAAAAAATCTCACTTTTACCTCATATTCCGGTCCAGTGTTATTGACAAAAAAATGATTGTGGTGTAATTTTTGCATTAATGTTATTGATGTATTATTTTCGCAGGATATTTTAAGTGACTGATTATTATTATACTTGGAAATTATTGCTATGAAAACTAATTATTTTAAACTAAGTATCGTTGTTACCGGAATCTTTGCCATCAGCAGTATCGCCAGTGCGCAACGTGCAAAAATTTATGAAAATCCTGAATACGGTGCTGATAGTTCCTCCCGTATGGAATGTGCTTCCAACCTCTCAATAATGAATCAATATGTTAAAATTAACACGTATGAATATGCATATGATTCCTGGAGGTACTGTTTTTACAACTGCCCAAAGGCAAGCAAGAATATCTACATACATGGAGCAAAAATATTAAAATACAAAATTGAGAATGAAGAAGATGAAGTAGCAATGAATGCGTATATTGATACGTTGATGATGTTGTATGATCAACGAATGGAGTATTTTAAGCAACCCGGATATGTTTTTGGAATCAAAGGAATAGATTTACTTCGATACAGAAGTTCCGATATTGAAGAAGCTTATGGTTACCTTGAAAAATCCATTGAATACAATCAGGCAAAAGTTGATGAATCAGTTGCTGTAACGTATATTACAGCCTCTTATAAATTATTGCAGGACAACAAAATAGGTGCTGATGTAATGATCAATAATTATGTGTTAATCATGGATTTGCTGAATGAAAAGGTGCAAAGTGGTGATAAAGATCCCAAATTGCCCCAGGCCATTGAGAACATTGAAAAGATCTTTGCTGAAAGTGGTGCGGCAGATTGTGAATCGCTGATAGCAATATTCAGCGAAAAATTTAAAGCAGAACCTGAAAATGTCGGTCTTCTAAAAAAAATCACCTCTCTTCTCTCAGAAACAGGATGTGAAAAATCAGAATTGTATGCAAAAGCTGCCGAAGCATTATACAAATTGGAACCATCAGCCGAATCTGCAGCAAAACTCGCTAATCTTTTTGCTATCCGGGAAGAATATTCAAAGGCCGATGCTTATTATGACAAAGCCATAAGCCAGGAAACAGATAATGAAAAGAAAGCGTATTATTACTACAATCTCGGGAAAGTTGCGTTTCAGCAAAAGGATTATCCGTCGTGCAGAAAATATGCCCTATCGGCTATAAACCTGAAAAGTAATTATGGCGAAGCTTATATTCTTATCGGTACTGCTTATGCGGCAGGCAGCAGTTCTTGTGGTTCAGATTTTGAAAAACAGGCAGTTTATTGGGCTGCGGTCGACAAATTTATTAAAGCAAAGACCGTTGATCCTTCAGTGAAAGGAATTGCTGATGAGCAAATCAAAACCTATTCTCAGCATTTCCCGAACAATGAGATCACTTTCTTTAACGGGTATACCGATGGAGATACTTATACGGTAGGCGGCTGGATAAATGAGACTACAATTGTCAGAACAACGAAATAACAAAAGAAGCTGTCCAAAAAGATATAAATTTAAAAAGTGCCGCAAATAGCCTAATTCTTCAGGAGCCATAAAATCTTGATTATCAGAACATTACTACTTTATGGATTTTCATGTTTTAGTGATTAGTGGCATAAAATAAACTTTTTGGACAGTTTCTTTTTTCTGTTACTATGCTTCAAATTTATAACCGACGCCGTTTATGATCTATTTATCCTCCTGTCCTCTATTTTTTCCCTCAATTTTCTGATATAAACATCTATTGTTCTGTTGCCAACGAAAATTTCTTTACCCCACAATTGATTAAAATATCTTCACGGGCAAACACTCTGGATGGTTTTGACGTTAGAAGTTGCAGGGGTTTAAATTCCTTCCCGGGCAGTGTAATTTCATTCTAATTCAGGAATACTTTATGCTTTTCAGGATCAAGAAAAAATGACAATAAGTGATGTGTATTTTAATTCAAAATTCAGCAACTTAACATAAACTTAAAATGGAATTATTATTATCTTGCTTTTCAAAATTATTTTTGTGCCTGAAATTGTCAAATAATGGATAAAGTTTTTCTGATCATTGTCATTGTTCTTTTTGTACTGGCAATATCCGATTTGATTATTGGAGTAAGCAATGATGCGGTCAATTTTCTCAACTCTGCTATTGGAGCAAAAACAGCTCCACTTCATATAATTCTGATTGTCGCAGGAGCAGGAGTCCTCATTGGAGCGACTTTTTCAAGCGGGATGATGGAGGTTGCAAGAAAAGGCATTTTTTTCCCTGGGGCTTTTTCTTTTACCAATATCATGATCATTTTTCTTGCTGTAATGCTTACCGATGTAATACTGCTTGATCTGTTCAACACATTTGGTTTGCCAACATCCACCACTGTATCTATTGTTTTTGAGTTACTTGGTGCCGCTGTGGGAATGTCAATTTTAATAATCACAAGAAAAGGACAAGAGTTATCAGCAATGAGTGGTTACATCAATTCAGGAAAAGCCCTGGCCATTATATTTGGTATTTTATTATCTGTAGTCATTGCATTTACGGTTGGTGCTTTTGTACAATACATTTCCAGGTTGATATTTACATTCAACTATGAAAAAACCATTAAATATTTCGGCGCGATCTGGGGCGGTATTGCAATAACGGCTATTACTTATTTTATTCTGATCAAAGGAGCCAAAGGAGCTTCATTTATGACGGATGAATATTTAGCCTGGATCAAGACCCATACACTTATCATTCTGGGATCCAGTTTACTCATCTGGACAATCATACTTCAATTGCTGTTTTGGGCATTTCGATTCAACATCTTAAAATTTATCGTTTTAACAGGAACCTTCGCTTTGGCAATGGCTTTTGCCGGGAACGACCTGGTCAATTTTATCGGTGTACCCCTGGCCGGTTTTGAATCCTTCAGGATCTTTTTTAAAGCAGAAGGAACAAATCCCGATGGATTCCTGATGTCTTCATTGGCAGGACAGGTTGAGACACCAACACTTTTATTATTGATTGCCGGACTCATCATGGTAATCACCCTCTGGTTAAGCAGAAAAGCCCGATCGGTAGTAAAAACCACATTAAATCTGAGTGATCAGTACCAGGTAAACGAACGGTTTGAATCCAGCTTTCTGGCAAGATCGCTGGTCAGACAGGCTCTTACAATAAACAAAGGAGTACAAAAAATCATTCCCGGATCCTTTGCAAAGAAAATTGAAAAAAGATTCGATACTTCGTATTTCAAAAAGCAGGTTAAAAAAAATCCCGGTATATCCTTTGATTTGATACGTGCATCAGTAAACCTTGTGGTTGCCAGTATTCTTATTGCTTTTGCCACATCGCTGAAATTACCTCTATCCACAACGTATGTAACATTTATGGTTGCCATGGGATCTTCACTGGCTGACGGAGCCTGGGGTCGTGAAAGTGCGGTTTACAGGATAACAGGCGTTGTAACTGTTGTTGGCGGCTGGTTTTTCACGGCATTAAGTGCTTTTACTATCTCTTTACTGATAGCGCTTGTGTTAAAGTGGACTCATTTTTATGGTCTGATAGTGCTGATACCCCTTGCCATCATGTTAATCGTCAAGTCACATCTGGTTCATTCAAAAAAGACCGCCAGCGAAGTTAAAGAAACCGAAAAATCCAGGATTTCTTCTCTTGATGGTGATAGTGTTTATGATAACTGTTCTGAGAATGTCAGCAATATGTTAATGGCTGCTGCAAAAATACTGGACAGATCTGTTGAATTTCTTATAAAAGAAAAACGGAAAAAACTGAAAGAGAATGTGAAATCTGTGAAACAGTTAAATAAAGAAGCCAAAGCACTAAAAAAAGAGATCCCGAATACTCTGCAGAAACTTACGGAAGAATCCTTCGAAAGCAGCCACAATTATATCGAGATCATTGATTATTTGCGTGAAATGATGCACAGCCTGTCTTTCATTGTAAATCCATGTTATGAGCATGTAGATAACAATCATGCCCCTCTCACTAAATTCCAGACCGAAAGACTTACTGAAATGATTAAAGATATAACAGAATATACAACAGAAGTAGTCGGATTGATCTCAAATTCCGAGTATAAAAACGCTGAAAAACTGATTAATAAAGCACTATCGTTAAACGAGAAAATAACACAAATAAGAAAAAAACAATTGAAGCTGATCAAGAAAGAACCCGGAAGTACAAGAACCAATATGCTTTTTATGGATATATTAAATGAAGTAAAAAATACAATCCTTTATATAAATAATATTTTCAAATCATTTCGTGATTTTGCTAAAAACAATCAATTTGCAAATCTTAAAAGCATACAAAAAAGAATATAATACACATAGCATCATAGATCTTCTTTGAAATAAAATCATTTACTTTTCTTTGTTCACCTTCGGAAAATGAAATCGCTTCCTGATCTTCTTATTCCGTTTCCTGTGTTTGATGACCTTCGATTCTAAGTAAAAAATGATCTCTTCTGCCATGTTTTTGATAAGATCACCGCAACGTTCCAGTTTTCCGACAGTACGCGAAAAAAGGATGATATTTGAAACTTTGTCTTTCGAAGATTTCATATAATCCTGCATGAGCTTAGGAACTTTCTTATTTACCTTATCGATTTCCTTATCGATTTTAAAAACTGTCTTTGCAGTTTTTACATCACTGTTTTCCAGAGCACCGGAAACATTGGAAAGCATTTTATCAATATGATCGAACAATTCCGGCAACCTGACAAGATGAATTATTTCTTTTGAAAGGATCAATTTATCTTCATAAACAAAACTGGAAATTCTATAAGCATGATCTCCTATTCTTTCCAGACTGCCAGCCATTTTTAAAATGGCTATGGCCAGTCTGAGATCTGCCGCAACCGGTGCATGCAACGCAAGAAAATCCTCACATTCCCTGTCAACAGTCAGCTCATAGGAATTCACGCGGCTTTCTTTTCGCATTACCTCGCTGGCAACTTCAGTATCACCGGTAAGAACCGCTTCTTTTGCCATTGTTAGCTGATCTCTTATAAGATCAATCATTTCAAAAAATAAATTTTTTATTCTATCTACTTCGTATTCAAGAGGGATCATAACAAACTAATTATCTGTAAATAATGTATATAAAATTAATAATTAAGACAGAATTTAAATTCTTATCCGAATCTTCCGGTTATATAGTTTTCTGTTCTTTCATTCCGAGGGTTGATAAAAATATCTTTGGTTGCTCCTTCCTCTATAAGCTCACCCAAATAGAAAAATGCAGTGCGATCGCTCACCCTTCCGGCTTGTTGCATATTATGCGTAACAATGATAATTGTGTAATCGTTCTTTAACTCAAAGATCAGTTCTTCGATCTTTCCGGTAGAGATCGGATCAAGGGCCGATGTTGGTTCATCCATCAATATAATATTCGGTTCAACTGCCAGAGTACGTGCTATGCACAATCGCTGCTGCTGACCGCCTGATAAGGCAAAGGCGTTTTTTTTCAGGTCATCCTTTACTTCATCCCACAGGACAACCTGCTTCAATGAAGATACTACCCGCTCATGCAAAAAAGACTTATCTTTCACTCCCTGGATTTTAAGTCCGTAGGCAACATTATCAAAAATTGATTTTGGAAAGGGATTTGGTTTCTGAAAAACCATACCTACATCTTTACGCAACTTTTCAAGGATAATTTTTTCACTATTAATATCCTCTCCGTCAATAATTACATCGCCTTCCAGCCTATAGCCTTCAATATAATCATTCATACGATTGAAAATTCTCAGGTATGTAGATTTTCCGCAGCCCGATGGACCAATCAGTGCCGTAACGGAAAATGGCTGAATTTTCATTGAAATATTTTTCAGTGCCTGAAAATCGTTATAAAAAACATTTACTTTTTTGGTTACGATTTTATGATCCGGATCTTCCTTGTCTTTCACAACGGCATGGTTCTCAAAATATTTTGTCTTTTCTGCTGTCATGTTCATATTTAAATCAGTCATTAGCATACTGTTACAGGTTTTCTTGTTATCAGGCAACTTTCTTTTGCCATCTGTTCCTCATATATATTGCAATTCCGTTCATTGCAAATGTTATGATCAATAAAATAATGATTGCAGCCGCCGCGTTCGTGATAAAACCATGCTGTGGCCTTGATATCCAGTTAAATATCTGAATTGGCAGAACCGAAAATTCATCCATTGGGGTTCTTGGTGCAAAAGGAACATATGCCAGAGCACCCACAACGATCAGCGGAGCAGCCTCACCTACAGCACGTGAGAGGGCCAGTATAACTCCTGTCAGGATCCCACCAAACGAAGCAGGTATCACCTGGTTGTATATGGTTTGCCATTTGGATGCTCCAAGTGCATAGGAAGCGTCACGAAGCGATTGAGGAACTGCTTTGATACTTTCGCGTGCAGCTACAATGATAATAGGTAAAATTAACAATGCCAGGGTAAGACTTCCCGTAAGAATTGAACTTCCCAAACGCATTACCCTTGCAAAAATTTCAAGTCCCAATAAACCGTATATAATCGACGGGACTCCGGCAAGATTTGATATATTGATCTCAAATACTTTTGAGAGCCAGCCTTTTTTTGCATATTCTTCAAGATAAACACCTGCAGCAATACCAATAGGAAAAGCAATAAGAGCCGTGAGGAATAAAACCCAGATTGAGCCCATCATGGCGGTATAAATACCAGCCTTTTCGGGCAACCTTGATGGAAGGTTGATAAGAAATTTCCAGCTTAAACGAGGCAAACCCTCAATAAAGATATCTCCGATAAATATGGCCAGCAGCACCAGTCCAATAAAGGTACTGAATATACCGGCTATCAGAAAAAGTCTATCTCTTAATCGATTTATCTTTACCCTATTCATACTTTTCCCTGTATTTATTTTTTAACCAGTGACTTAGTGTGTTGAGAATAAAAGTGAACACAAACAAAGTAATACCTGCTGCAAAAATTGTCCGGTATTCCACCGAGTTATGAGGAACATCACCCAGACTTACCTGTACAATATATGCAGTCAGAGTTTCAATTGGTACCAGCGGATTGAAAGTGAACCGTGGTTGTTGTCCGGCTGCAATAGCTACGATCATTGTTTCACCTATGGCCCTTGAAATAGCTAAAATGATGGATACAACTATACCGGACGAAGCAGCAGGAACTGTAACCCGCATTGCAGTCTGAAAGCGGGTTGAACCCATGCCGTATGATGCTTCGCGCAAAGAATAAGGTACAGCATTGAGTGCATCTTCACTTAATGAAGATATTATGGGAATAATCATAATTCCCATTACAAAGCCTGCTGAAAGAGAGTTGAAACCGGACATGCCCGGGATAAGTTTTTGCAAAAAAGGTGTTATTACAGTCAGGGCAAAAAACCCATATACAACAGTAGGTACAGCAGCAAGCAATTCAAGGGAAGGTTTCACATATTGTCTGAATTGTTTTGGTGCATATTCGCTTAAATATATCGCTATGGCCAGTCCGATGGGCAAAGCTACCAGGATGGCTATGAATGAAGTTAACAGGGTACCTGACAAAAGAGGCAATATCCCGTATCTTTTCTTTGTAAACAGAGGGGTCCACTCTGTACCGGTCAGAAATTCCACGATGGATACTTCACTAAAAAACTTAAAGGCCTCAATGGCCAGTACAAGAATAATTCCTACTGTAGTAAGAATGGTAATACATGCACTAAGCAGCAAAAATTTTTCTATAACATATTCCGATTTACGAACCATGTTTAATGTATTCAATACAAATCGCCAGATCTTGTCCGGCGATTTGCAGCTTTCCTAATTTCCTATAAACCTTCGATAAAGGATAAAAATTTATTCGTCTGTATCTCATACTCTTCTGCAGGTAATGCAACATACCCCACTTCCTCTGATAAAACAGGAGCATTTTTCAGGTAAAATTTCATGAATTCCTGTACTTCAGGTCTTTTGGCTGCTGCACTGTTTACATATACAAAAAGTGGTCTTGAAAGAGGACTATAAGTACCATTGCTGACCGTTTCGATTGATGGAGCAACAGGACCATTACCACCATCTACAGCAATAAGCCTTAACTTATCCGCATTTTCTTCATAATATGCCAAACCGAAAAATCCAAGCCCGTATTTATCGCCAGCGACTCCCTGAACCAGTACATTGTCATCCTCAGATGCAGTAAAGTCTCCACGACTTGAACCGCTCTCACCAACTACGGCTTCTGTAAAATAATCATAGGTGCCTGAAGCAACACCGGGTCCGAACAGGTGAATTTCTTCATCCGGCCATTCCTCCCGTATCTGGTTCCATTTCATCACTACTCCCTGGGCTGCTGGCTCCCACAAACGTTTCAATTCTTCAACGGTAAAATGATCCACCCAGTCATTCTCCGGATTGACAATAACAGCTAGTCCGTCAAATGCAACGGTTAAATCCACATAAGTAATATCGTTCTCACTGCATAATTCGATTTCCTTCTGCTTAATGGGACGGGAAGCATCAGAAATATCCGTTTCACCACGACCGAATTTTTTAAATCCTCCGCCTGAACCTGATATTCCCACTGTAACTTTTACATCCGGATAATCCACCCTGAATTCTTCGGCTACAGCCTCTGTTATTGGATATACCGTACTTGAACCGTCAATTTTAATCATACCGGAAAGACTTGACTTTTGTTTATCCGTACCTCCTCCGCAAGAGGCAAGAAGAAGCATAATTGCAATTATTAACACATTAAATTTCATGATCTTATAAGAATTAATAGTTTACACCAAAAATAGACTTATAGATCAGTATGAGCGTTACCGGTGAATTAAGCTTATATTAACTTAATGTTAAGTCGAAAGCCATTATACAGATGATCCTGATCAAGGTGTCAAAACTGAAAAACAGTTATCTGATAATACGGATTATAATAGATCATAAGCAAATCAAAGGAATAAAACAACTCGGGAAACAAAAATCAATATTTAGCAAAGGTTAGGTAAATATTAACTTATAGTTAAACTAACATTTCGGTTGTATCAGGAATGATAATTCTATTTATTTTCGAACGCATAATACATCTATCAGGTAATAGTAACTCACTGATAAATTGATGGTAATAATGATCTGTTACAAAATAAAGAGAATCTTAACTAAACATTTAATTATTATGAAAAGGAATTCAGCTACCCGTATTATAAAAAGGCTTTTTATTGTTATTTTCACTATTCTGACTTTAAGCTTTGAACTTTCTGCACAAGAAGAAACTGTAACTGAAAATGAATTTGCACCAAATGGGCACGCATTCGGAAAAGTCTTCTGGAATTACAATTACAATGTTACAAAAGATGCAGAGCAAAGAAACTCTTTTGCACTTCAAAGAGCTTACCTGGGTTATCAATACAATTTTAGTGAAAAGATATCCACTAAAATTACACTAGATGGCAGCGGATCATCCGAGGCCAGTGATTTTACAGTATTCCTTAAAACTGCTCAACTCGACTGGAACGCAACCGAACCTGTAAAACTTTCATTCGGACTTATGGGTCTGAAACAATTTGACACACAGGAAAAATTATGGGGTTATCGGTACATATTCAAATCGCTGCAGGACGAATATAAATTTGGTTCAAGTGCCGATTTGGGCGTGAATGCAGAAGTCTCAATAATCCAAAACCTGACAGCCAACTTGTTTATTCTGAACGGAGAAGGGTATAAACATATTCAGGATGATATGGGAAGGATAAAAGCCGGTGGCAATCTGATTTATACTCCTGTAAAAGGATTAATCCTTAAAGGGTATTATGACATTTACGATGGTAAGGTTGAAGTGAACGACAGTGTTTCGAAAGATACCTGTTCCATACATACCCTGTCTTTTTTTGCAGGATACAAGGCAGCCAAATTCCGAATTGGTGCGGAGTACAATATTCTGTTGAATGGAACGAAATATGCAAAGCAGGCGGCTGATCATGACATTACCGGGATAGCCATATACGGAACCTACGTTATCAATAAGAAATTTGAAGTTTTTGGACAATGGATGCTTTACAAAAGCAATAAATCAGAGGATTCTGACGAAACATGGAATTATGACGAAGATGGAAACCTGTTTCTTGCAGGCATTCAGTATGCTCCGGTAAAAGGTGTTAAGGTAGCTGCCAATTACAGGGCTTTTCTGTATGATAATCCCGATATAAATACAGACTCTTACTTTTTCCTGAATTTTGAATATGCCTTTTAGGCAATAAGAGGCTGTCTCATAAGGGAAGATTTTAAGGTAGCCATAAAGTCCCGAAGACTCAAAAAATTCACAAAACTCTGATATTCAATTATATATAACTTTGTGAGTATTTCGTGATTTAGTGTCTTGGTGGCGAATTTTCAACTTCTGACAGCCTCTTTAAATATTGTAAATAACTTTCTATTCAGTAAATTTATACCCTACTCCTTTTATTGTCTTAATGTATTCGTCGCCTATTTTCTCCCTGAGTTTTCTGATATGAACATCAATTGTCCTGTCACCGACAATCACATTGTCTTCCCATACCGATTGAAATATCTCATCGCGCGTATATACTTTTCCGGGTTTTGATGACAGAAGCAAAAGCAATTCGAATTCTTTTTTTGGAAGGATCAATTCCTCGTCATCCTTAAAAACAAGGTACTTCTCCCTGTCAATCAGAAGACCCCCTTTTTTCAACACACTTGTTTGTTTTTTATAGTCCTTACTGCCGCGGTCTGTCCTTTTCAATAAAGCACGAATGCGACTGGTCAGTACCTTAGGTTTAACAGGTTTCTGAATATAATCATCGCCACCGGCTTCAAATCCTGCAATCTGTGAATAGTCTTCGCCTCTGGCTGTTAAAAAGGCAATAATTGTATTATTAAGACCGGAAATATCCCTTAGTCTTTCGCATGTTTCAATTCCATCCATTTCCGGCATCATAATATCCAGTAAAATAAGATGTGGTGTAACTTTTTGGGCAGACTCAATTGCTGAATTGCCATCTCTGGCTGTAAAGACCATATAGCCTTCCCGTTTCAGGTTATAACTCAAAAATTCGAGAATATCCGATTCATCATCCACGATTAAGATCTTATAGGCTTCGTTATCCATCTGGCTTTAAAGTTAAGTGATTCCAATACAAAAGTATTATATATTGAAAAATGAAATTCATTTCTTGCTATCGAGTTGATAACAAGTTACTTATTAAATCTAATTTCTGTATTTGTGATAAGACTCATTCCACCACATGTGATTTATCATTTGTTCCATTCCCGGATTGTATACTTTTCTATTTATCTTTGAGGTGACCATTGATTAAACAACATTCTATGAGCAGTTTAAAATACGCAATTGTTAAATCTTGAGTTTCGTATGCTCAGTTTTATTAAGAATTAAGCGAATAAAACGTATTTCCCAAAGTTACCTTTTAACGCTATATTACCTTATCTTTAATATTTTATTAACTTAACGTGAGTTCGATATAAGGATCGATAATACATTTATTGATTTATAGTTATTTATATGAGCAGACTTTGTGTTTCTTCGGGTTTT
>JAFGQO010000061.1 GCA_016935615.1 Bacteroidales bacterium | reverse complement strand
TTATTCTGATAATTCAATATTGAAGGCTAAAATATAGGAAAATTGATTATTCGTCATTAGTTTTTTATCAAAGGTAAGAAGCAGGCAGCTAATGGCTTTTTTGCTTTGATTAGAAATAGTTGATGGATTGTTTATTGAAGGATTTATCTTAACTATGAGGGTGTATTGTTTTTCAAGGTGAAACACTTAATTCTGTATATTCTTCCTGAGCTGATTTTATCTTTATCTGATTTGCGAGATCTCTGTCAAAAATGTACAGGATTATCAATAATATAATGTCCACTCCGCTCAAAATTCCAGAGCCGGCAATCAGTGTAAAGCATTGAACCAGAATATAAAACTTAAAAAACTGATATTTCGGACTTACTTTAATAGTCAAAGATTTCACCAGCATTGCAATCCCTGCTATAATAAATACAACACCATATTTTACATAATCTCCTATTATCCCAATATCCGAGAGGAAAAAACCATACTTTACGGCATACAGGATCATATTCTGATAGTATACACTTCCGGGAGTTGAATCGCCATTTCCAAAAATATAAGCCAGATTATTTGGCATAAATGTAGTAAGGAAAAACTCGGCGGCTCTCAGTCTTATCCCTTCTGAAAGATTTGCTACCTGGGAAGAGGACACTTTAGTAAGTTCTATAAAGATTGTTTGAAAAATAAAGAACAGTGCAACAACAGAAAGGGATACTATGGTAAAAACAAGCAATTTGGATTTTACTTGTTTTGTTACTAATATACTGATCAATGTAAGAAATGCAAGTGGAAAGATTAACTGACGTGTTCCCTGCAAAATAAATATACTAAGTGATAAAAATGCAAGGATAAGATAAGTTAATTTCTTTTTAGTAAAAAACTGATTCAGAAAATAAAAATAAGCTGCCTGAGTACATAACATACCGGCAACAAATAACCTGATCGTACCACGACCCTCTATAATGTGAATATCAAGTATGTGTTTCGGATAGAGAATGAATTGTAAGTAATATAAACCTACAGCCAATAATCCAATTCCAACAATTACCCTTACTAAAAATTTCACTGATATTTTAAAAAAATGCAAATAGAAATAAAGCAAGTAAAACAACAATATTCTTGAGCCTAATATTGATCCTATAATGACCTGATGGTGATAGATAGTAGCAATAAAAATACTGGGAATTGATGCAATTAGCAGTATTAATATTGGTGTTGAGAAATTCATTTTGATCTCGGGTCTTGGAAGATAAATAATACTTATTATTATGAGCAATATCATAATCCCGGTAGCAAGAATCTGGCTCAACAATCTTATAGGGGACGGTATTGCAGCCAGTTTAAACAGCTCAAAATAGGAAACAACAATCAGAATTACTACGGAATTATGAATATATGTTATAATCGATCTGTTCACTATTATCCAAGTATTATTAATTGAAAAGGATTTAAACAAAAATCAGTTGTATTACTCATTTATTTATCAATTTATTTTAATAAAGCTCTAAAAAAATAATGATTAAAACCTATAATGGTTTTAAAGTTTTCCAGATCTTATGAATATGAATATTTAAAAATCAATCAAAATTCCTGTTTTTGTTCAATTGTCCTTATTCAAATAGTTAATAAATATCCAGTATATTTTTCCCTGTCCTAAAATTATATACAAGGAATTTCAATAAGAGAGCTGCAGATATATAGATTTCCAAACAATATAACCATATTGAGAAGATCATTGAGGTTTTCATAACCACTTTAGGTACCCAAAATCTGAATATTTGCCAAGGTGTAAATTTAAATAATTTATAGTGACTAAAGTACAGGCTTAAGGGTATTTGTATCAGAAGGAAAGAAAGTGTATAAAACCTGATAATATGAAGTAATGAAAAAAGGAGTCAACAGCGATACCCAATACCATAGTCATGGTTAGAGGAATTTCAAGTGTAACCAAAGCCTGTTCCTTTTTTTCAATAACATAATAGTTCCATAGCTGCAATCGATAATGTTGGCATAGGTACTATTTGATACAGGGCATAAAATCGGCCACGTCAATACAGTCTTTGCCCCATAGAATCAATAGGATGGGTTCTGCGAATAATGCAAGCGGAATGGCATTAAGAATATTAATAAAATTCAACATGACTAAAATATCCAAAAAGAGGGATTTGATATCTTGACCTTTTGATTTCGCATTGATTAAACTCGGAAGCAATACCGGTCCAAGGTTGGCATTCACATGTCTTCTGGCTATATTTTATTCTTCGTTCTATCAGAATATATTTGAAAATAGATTGAATTACTAACGGGATCATCAATGACAGGTAGGAGCATCCTAAAACAGCCGTAATGATCATGAATGATTTTGTAAAGGTTACAGTAATAAAACGTACTATGCCAATATATTTGAATTCAAACTTCTTTCCCAGTAATGCACGTGGTACAAAATTAAAAGAATTATTTAGGAACTTAATTGCACTACTTATGATAGAGTTTGCGAATGAGCTGGTGCATTCCCAACTCCTGATCCGGTGACAATTTAAGGTTGCTCTGCGATTGAATCATTAATTGTATCAGGAACTTCCTTGATATCTTCACTGCCTTCCGTATCAATATTAATGCTCTGACGCAGAGAGGATGGCTTGTTATATAAGGGATGGTCAAAAATATGGAGAAGATAAAAAAATTCTGGCCATGATCCCTCATTAATATAATTTGGAACGAAGTACCTGAGACCATCCATATGGCAGAGTTTTCTCATTGTGTCCTTGGCATTAAATTCCTGAATGGCCAGCCGCTCTCCAATGTAGTCGCACTGATCCCCACGGCTACCCAATAGGGAACGGAACATACAATACGTACGCGGTAACAGCAGACTATATTCTGCTTCGAACAGCTTCAAGGCTTCGACAGTTGAACTGTACATCGTCAGATCAATCGCGGCAAATGCAACCGGAGCCGGCTTACGGCGGATGAATTCGGGAATTGTATCTTTGGTGTGACCTAAGACAAGCTGAGCTCGATGTAACAGTTTTTCAAGTTTTTGTTTATCCATCGGCCAGTATCCTTCTGACCATCGAAATGGAACATCCCGATAATCCATTATCTTTGGGTTTCCCGAACCCGTATCAAAACCATAAACATCTATTTTGATGCCAACCAATTCTTCGGTGAGCTCCGCTGCTCTCTCCAATGAAATTAATCCCCCTCCACCTGCAACCCCGAACTCTATAACGGAGATGTGCTCGATTCCAAGCACCTTGCTAAGCGCAGCACCCTGCAGAACTCCCCATATATACCAAGGTCTCCTGTTACATACAGGATCTTGATTCAGTTTGAGATATGCGAATCGCATCCAATCATCCCGATTATCAAAGGGGACTTCCGGATAGGTTTGGTTTTCGTCAAGAAGCCATCGTTTCAGTCCTTTTACAACCATCCTGATAGGTTTCCTAATACTCATATTGAGTTGTTCTCCTTTCCGTGGTTATTTTTTTAACTTACTCAGGAAGCTCAGATAAATTCATAATTGATTACGAAAATATACAATCAGGATTAAACAACAAAATTTCTTTATTCATTTTACCTTGCTTTCGGGAATTTATTCGTGAGACTTGAATTTCATAAGTGAAATGCATTGAAATTTGTAAGTCGAACAACATAACAAAGTGATCTCATTAGCGAAGCGAATAATCCCGATAATGCAGCGTATCGGGATAAATGAGTCTAACTTGCCAGCCGTCAGCCGGTTAGTATTAAACTCATCCGAAACCAATAATCGAAAATTCTTAAAGTGATTTTCATTGATAAAGATGTCATATCGTTACAGGTTGTCTATCAATGCGGCATTTATGTCTTCATTTCTTTGGGATAGACTTGAATTTTCCTCTTTTAAGTATTTTGTTCGATATTACTATTCGAGCAGCACTTTTTGCATTATTGAATAAAAATTAATTTTGATCTCTAATTGAAAACTCATCTCTTTTTAATAATTTGCTTTTTACAAGAAAAACAATTTTTTTCATATCCTTTCCGTGAGAATAAAGAGTATCGAATAGAAATATGAGCAACAATGAAGCCGTAATAATTTTATTCCCAAACCATATTGAGAAGATCATTAAAGCTGTTATAATTATTTTAGGACCCCAAAACCTGAATAACTGCCATAGAGTAAATTTAAATAATTTATGGTGTCCAAGATACAGACTTAATGTTTGTACTAAAAGAAAAGAGAGAGCATAAAACCTGATAATATGAAGTGAGGAAAAAAAGGCACCAACCGCGATACCCAATATCATGATCATGGTTAGGGGAATTTCAAGCGTAACCAAAGCCCGTTCCTTTTTTTCAATTACATATAGGTCCATGCCGGCAATTGATAAGGTTTGCAAAGGTATTATTGCTCCGATATAAGGCATGAAATCGGCAACACCTATCCAGTCTTTGCCCCAGAGAACCAGTACGATAGGTTCGGCAAACAATACAAGAGGAATAGCAATAAAAATATTAATAAAATTCAACATGCCTAAAATATCCAGAAAGTGGGGTTTGATGTCTTCCCCTTTTGATTTCGCATTGATTAAACTCGGGAGCAATACCGGTCCAAGTGTTGCATTTACAAGTCTTCTGGCCATATAAAGAAATTTATAGGCCCTGTCATACAAACCAAGATCGTATTCGCCATAAAATTTACCTATTGCAAAATTATCCGCGTTGCGGGCGAAATAATTAATAAAGTTGAAAATAGAAAAATTCTCCAACAGGCTTCTGACCATTTTAATGGCCAACTTTGTAAGTTTCCAGCCATATAGATAAAAACCGAACTTCACTTTTTTTTCTATTAATATGTGAAGGAACAACGGCTTTATTACCAGGGGTATAATCAAGGACCAGTATGAAAATCCCAGAACGGCCATCACAATCATCAGGCTGATGGTAAATATTGTTGAAATAAGGTTTATCAAACCGATATATTTAAAATCAAGCTTTTTTTCAAGAATGGCTACCGGAACGATATTCATTGAATTGGTAATGAATTGAATAGAAATTACTATTGTTGGCCAGAACAATGCAGGATTGCTGTAGATCAATGTAATAGGATAAGCAAGCAAACACATGGAAAGAGCTAATACAAGACCGATCCATGCTGTGAGGCTGAAAACGATCCGCTGATACTTCGGACCATAGTCACTGCGTATGATCGCATAAGATAGACCGGTGTTTGCAAAAAGCAAAATAAAACCACTGAAAATATTTATTAATGCCACAAAACCATATTCTTCAGGACCCAGGAAACGAGACAGGACGACTGTAGAGATCAGGGTGTCAAAAAACCAGGAAATATAACTATACCCACTAAAAACAGCAGCATTCTTAAAAAAAGTCTTTTTAATTCCCATATACTGGACTCTTATTTTATTTGTTATTTAATCTAAAGAGTTTACGAAATGTTCTGATCAATAATTTTGAGATTTTATTCCTCGTAATAATCCCCGCTATAAATTCAAACAATGTAAATTTTCTGACAATGTACTTCTTATGCCACTGAACAGCTGCCCGATCGAAAGTCAGGGTTTTATAGAAAAGGTAGTATGCGTAATCAAGACGTGCGGCCCGGTACAATTTATTCAGCTTTCTGTCATTTCCTTTGTATTGCCAGAGTACTTTCTCATTAAATTGCAGTGTGGTATTGTATCTGTATACTTCTGTTATTGTATGAGCTTTGGCATGACGTCTAGTATAGGTAAGCACCTGGAATACGAAACCAACGTCTGAAATATTCATCAATTCATATTCCAGTTCCGTGTCTTCGTGATAGGTTGTTTCATCAAAAACTACCGGAAATCTTGGATTTTTTTTCAGATGTTCAATGCTGAACATTACTGTTGTATTCGAGCCGGTAATATCAAGAGTTCTGGTAAGTTGTTTGTAGAGGATATCCTTCCCGTTATAGACATTTCCGTCCCATATATCCAAACCATCCATTTCCACTTCCTTATCTTTCAGCCGATAGGCAGAACATATCCCGACAGAAGGATGCTTTTCCATAACCTCAACCATTTTCTCAATACTTTCCGGGAAAAGCCAATCATCGGCTCCCACAACTTTTAAATATTTTGTATCGGCACTGATTCGGCTGCAGGCTTTATTCCAGTTTGGGGTCATGGAGATGAAATTCTCATTGGTGAAAACTTTAAACCTCGGATCTTTTTTAGCATATTTATTGGCTGTCTGAAGCGTATCATCCGCACTGCAGTTGTTATTTATGATACATTCCCAGTTTTGGTAGGTCTGATTCAAAATACCTTCAAGACATTTATCAAAGTACTCACCACCATTGTAAACAGGGATCGCAATACTTACAAGGGGTTTCTTTTTAATTGATTTAGCCTGGTTCATAATGTTTGAGTATTAAAAATTCGGATTTAAAAAATGATTGAAAATTGAGTCTGCCTGAATGGTTGCAACCACTTTTTTATATGCCATATCAATTCCCTTTTGATTCCAGTGACTGTCCGTATGATAATACAGGATCGTATCACTGTTGGTAAAATCATCATATACATTAACATATTTTACTCCTCTTTTGTCCAGCCCCTTATAGAGCCTGGGAAGAAAATCATTGTAATTGTCGTTGTTAATTACTGTATGATATAATGTATATTTTGCAGGTAAAGGCAAATAGATCATATCCATATTGTATTCTTCTTTCAGTTTTTCAGCCAGATCAGCCATATTGTTGCATATACTGTCCATTTCTGTCTGTGTGTGCTTGTAATAAAAACTGGTTTTTTCATCATTTACCTGGTCGTGGTAAAACAGCCAGGAATTCTTACCATCTTTACGGTAAACCGGTGTCAGTTTTGATATATAATGAAACAGATCAAATTTTACGGTGGATATAACGGAGTATATACCGGTGGTCAGATAGCTACGTTTGAGCATGGCGTCATAAAGTTCTTCGCTTTTCGGGTAAAAGACCTTATGCAAAATATAATTGAATGATCTCCGAAGAAATGATTTTTTTTCACATTCTATTTTGTGTGTAGTTTGTCGATTTTCAAATGTAACCGGTATGTATCTTTCAACCCGTTCAAAGATCACCAGTTTGGGATTTGTACCTTTGTAATTATTCTGGGCCAGATAATCTAAAGGAAAGTCATTATTCACATAGTGTACTTTTTTGTTAAAATCATCTGCCAGTCTTTCAGGAATTTGTTTGTGACGTGAAAATTCAAAAAAACTATCTCCAAAGGCGAGAATATCACAATCGGAAATCGATGAATGTTTTATTGAATATTCAAATTTTTCTTTGGCAGGTGGTAAGCCGTACTCTCTGAAATGCAAAATATGACTGAAATAATATAGCTCCCCAAATTTGGTTTTATCCCAGTAATTCTCCACGATATCTTCCTTGAGTGCAGCATTGAATAAGGGAAGATAGCGAATGGAAATAAATGCATACAGGCATATTATCCCGGCCAGATATATCAAATATTTCAATACTTTTTCATTCATTTTCTCAAAGTCTAAAACTGAAAATACAAAAAGTCAATATCTTCCCATTTTCCCAGGATAAATATGGAAAGAATAACCAGGATCAACAAGATCCATTTAAAGGTCTTCGGGCTTTTCTGAAGCTTTTCCCACAGGCCATACCTTTCTTCAAAGAGTTCTATAATAAAAAGAAGAACTAGGGTTGATAGGGCTACATAAAAATCGGAAGAGAAATAAAACAGGTTCAGATCACTTCCAGGAGTGAATTTACATATTCTTTCAATGATCAGGAATGCATCCTGGAGGGAATTTGCCCGGAAAAAGATCCATGCAAACCAGGAAAGCAGGATTGTAATGATAACCTGGATAAAATGTTCCAGTCCCGGCAATTTGGATATGCCTATCCGGTCATTCAATGCTTTTCTTATCTTGCCGGTCCAGATAGCAAAGATCATATAGAATCCGTGTAAGGCGCCCCAGATCACAAAGGTCCAGTTGGCGCCGTGCCACAGGCCGCTGATCAGGAACGTAATGAACAGATTGAAATACCATCTTGCTTTTACCACCCTGTTACCACCAAGCGGAATATACAGATAATCCCTGAACCAGGTGGAAAGTGAAATGTGCCAGCGATGCCAGAATTCGCCTATAGATCTGGCAAAATAAGGTCTGTTAAAGTTTTTCATCAATGAGAATCCCATGATCTTTGCCGTACCGATAGCAATGTCGGAATACCCGGAAAAATCGCAATAGATCTGAATGGCAAAAAAGACAGTTCCCATTAACAATTGCATACTTCCATACCCGGTTGGGTCTCCATACACGAGATTTACATATTCCGACAAACGGTCGGCAATGACAACTTTTTTAAAAAATCCCCAGACCATAATGTAGATACCATCTCGTATCCTGGCGTAATTGAATTTGTGTTTTTCAAAGAACTGGGGCAGAAGATTTGTTGATCGTTCTATTGGTCCTGCCACAAGTTGCGGGAAAAAGGAAACATACAAGGCAAAAATACCAAAATGATATTCGGGAGTCTTTTGGTTTTTGTAAACATCAATGGTATAGCTCAGTGTTTGAAATGTATAGAAAGAAATCCCAACCGGCA
This sequence comes from Bacteroidales bacterium, assembly GCA_016935615.1. Classification (GTDB taxonomy): domain Bacteria; phylum Bacteroidota; class Bacteroidia; order Bacteroidales; family UBA10428; genus UBA10428. The sequence goes on along the minus strand of JAFGQO010000061.1, from coordinate 24,041 downwards.
ACAATACATTGTAGGCAGGTACCCTGTAAAAAATATTGAAATGAGCAAAAAGCGAATTTATGCTACCGCCGAAAAAGTTAAAATATTTGTAGAAAAAGAGAATGCCGAGACTGGTTACCAGGCCCATGACCAGGTAGAATGTCCGGACAAAGGAGGATCGTGATCGGGCAATTCCTATGCCGGCAATATAGTTAATTACAGTAGTTGATACGATCAGTACAACGTAGGTATAATTCCAGCACATGTAGAAATAATAGCTGGCCAGTAACAGCATCACCCATCTGAAACGATGGGGCAATGCAAAGTACAATGCAATTACGATGGGGAAGAAAACAAGAAACTCTAATGAATTAAACAGCATCTTTTATCCGGTTGTAAATTATTACTGATTGTTTTGAAAAAATGATCATTTACAGACAAATCGTTAATTAAGAGAAGAATGTTAAAAGATGCATATAAGTCCTTCTTTATCTATTTTATAAGAATTTTGTTTGTATATGTATGATTTGAATGCGTAACAGAAAAGAAATAGAATCCCTTTTTATAGCCCGATAGATCAATTGTAACACTTTGTTCTTTGCCATTCGTTTCCATAGCCTTTATCAACCTTCCCTGTATGTCATGGAGAGAAATTATGCATTCTGCAACAGGTTCCGGGAAAGAAATATATATCTGTCCTGTAGTCGGATTCGGAAACACAACCGGCTGCAGTACAGAACTATTGACTACGGGAAAGGATGTCGGGGACATAACATGTATCTCAAAGGTTTGATACACAGTTGTTTTTCCATCAGTGAGTTCAAGTATTAAAGGAAATTTCTGGTTCAGTTCACTGCTTGAAGGGCTACCGTAAAATGTCTTTGATCCTTCGATATAGGTCAGCCAGTTGGGGTAAGCGAGAAGATTAAGGATAAGCTCATCATCTTCGTCTTTATCGAAAAACATAAGTTCATACATGTATACTGAATCGGGATATGCAATAGTATCGGGCGTTGAGGTGAATTCCGGGGGATCGTCGGTATCAGAGACAAAAATAGTATAATCCTGGTAAACTGTATCGATTCCATCCGTAACACCTATCGAAACATCAAAGAACTCGTTGGCATGATTCCATTGCGGAATTCCTGATAAGGTATGTGATCCGGTATTAAAGTGTAACCACTCCGGTTCTTCATGGATAAAATAAGAAACCACATCACCCTGGTTTGTATCTATGGCTTCGATAGTATACGAATATTCTTCGTAATCGTCAGCATTAAGTATGGCTTCAGATATAATAATAGGGGGATTGTTAATGATCTCAACAGTAAAAGTAACTTCAACGGAATCAGCTTTTTTAAAAGCTCCGTTCCCGGTATCTTCAACTTTCAGCCAGATAGTTTCACTTCCCAGCCACTCATCATCTTTCGGGCTGACCTGTAATATCCGGTTAACATCGATGGAGATATTCAGGTTGGAACCTGATTGCTGCCGGTATGTCCATTGCATTAAATAATCAGGATCTTCAATATCTGTTACTACCGTATCAAGGTTAATAGCATCGAATGCTTTGCCCATACCTGTGTATTGATCAGGAAATGAAGATATTACAGGCTTCTGGTTCAGGTTGTCCAGGGCATCAAACCAGACATACGCCATTTTATCATAACCGGATTGTTTGGGATGCAGATTATCCACCATCTCTGTTGAATAGTCAATTCCGGCACCGTCTTCCATATCCACCATAATGATCCTGTTATCACCCCGAGTTGTGACCATGGCTTCAACATTGTTATTGAACTGGGTTGTTTCTGCATGATAGGTTTTTCTGTTGATAATGCGGGCAACGATGATATAAACATCCGGATCAAATGACCGGATATTGTCCAGGATATCTTCCACATCATCCGGACTGACAGTAAGGTCATTGGTCCCAATATGAAGCAGAATAATATCGGCCGGAAAATAATCCAAATAGGGACCCGGAGTAACTTGAATATCACTGTAATCATTATAACCCGTGTTGATCAGATCGGCCAACTGGTCATCCCTTATTCCGGGAAATCCTGCATTGTCATCCATTTCACTGCCCAGGTAATAGCTGCCGGCATCTTCACTTCCTACAAAGTCAAAATCATAATCCGCTGCCGTTAACAACTGGTATAATTTATACCGATAAGATATTCTTATGTTATCTGGTCTTGTATCATTTGAATGGGAATCAAAGGTAATTGAATTCCCCATTGGCATTACTCTTACTGTTTGAGCCACCCCGTTTAGAAATGATCCGAAAAGCAACACAAAAATCAGCAGTATATTATATCCAAAATTCTTCATGGAACATTTTTTTCTTTAGACCTGACAACAATCCTGTTTAAACAATTCCTTTATAAATTCTTTTAAAAGCCCAACATTCTGATTAAACGAATGTTGGGCTGTATGTTTTGCACTTTTAGATCCAACTGTGCAACTATTGCTTCTTAGTGAATTTTCCTGTTATGATCTGATCGTTGGTAAATACCCTGTAGATATAAATACCCTGATGCAGATCAGAAATGTTGACATCAACTTTCTTTGCTTCATCAGACAGGATATCTCGTTGGATATTCCCGGCCATATCGTAAATCATAATCCTTTTTGAATTGTTGTTAATGAACTCAAAGTGGATTACATCATTGGCAGGATTCGGGTATATCAGTAATTCAATATCCGATTGATGATGATCAAGAGCAGTAAGGCTGACCATTATTGTATAGTTCTGCATTACATCAACGGTACCGTCATTTACCTTCAGGATCACTACGTTTTCTCCAAGATCATCTTCTGTAGCAGTACCGGAAAGGATCGCATTGCCTGCATCAAAGGCCAGCCAGTCAGGTGTATAAACTTCCGAAAATGTCAGTACATCACCCTCGTCCACATCAGTGGCAGTTATATGATAAATATATTCAACACCAACTGCTGCCGTTTCTGACGGAACAGAAGTAATAACCGGAGCATCATTCGTATTAGCCACTTCAATTGTGAAGTTCTGATCAACGGTGGCAGTACCATCGCTTACACGTAAAGTAACCGGATGACTTCCGACCTCGGGATCTTCAGGTCTGCCGATCAGCGAATCATTCCTGAATTCAAGCCATGAAGGTATGGTAATAGCCGTAATTTCAATATCATCACCCACATCATCATCATCTGCAGTAACTTCATATATATAATCCTGGTCTTCGGTTGCATCTGTTACAGGTGTTGAGGTAAAATAAGGATCATCATTTACATTAATTACTTCAATGGTAAAATCCTGATCGACATTGATACTGCCATCGGATACCCTTAACAAAACATCATGGAAACCAACATTGCTGTTTGTAGGCGTAGCACTCAGCACAGCGGTAGTTTCACCGGGAGTGTAAGAGAAATTGAGCCATGCAGGTTTTGTTGGTGCTGAAATTGACAGTACATCGCCAGGATCAATATCTGTGGCAGAGATCTGGTAATAATAAGGAGAATCTTCATCGACTTCTTCATCCGGAGAAGTAAGAATAATAGGAGCATAGTTGTATACACATGCACCATCACCGGCATTTCCTGCATTGTAACTTTCAGCAATGCTTGTAGCATCCAGTGCATCATCATAAAATGCTAATTCGTCAATTGCTCCTTCAAACCAGAAATGATCACCGGATCCTTGTATTTCCAGGTGTCCGATATTTAAATTATCGCTTCCACCAAAATTCCCAAAAGCTTGTGTTCCTTCATCAACTTTGGAATTATCGACCCATAACTCCATCTTATCAAGTGATGCATCATATGTACCTACAATATGGTGCCAGGCGTTATTTGCAACACTTCCTCCCGAAAGTTCAAGAAAGTTAGGAGTAGGTTCAATATAATCCCGTAGAGTAAATCCGACCGATCCGTCAGATAGAACACCTAACCAGTAGTGGGTGTTGTTGTCGTTTTGATCCCTTCCGGTGATAACCATTGGAACGGCTTTTGTTACATTGGTTTTAATCCATGCTTCAATAGAAAATGAACCGACCAGATCGAAAAATACAGTTGGAGTCGCACCGCCCGGATCAGGGTCCGCCATATTAAGGCTATCGCTTGTACCATTAAATAATAGGGCATTGCCAACTTTTCCGGTTGTAGGTGTAACAGCAGTGCCCGTTAGCTCGTAACCAGCAATATTATCGTAATAAGGAGTACCCGCGTCATCAAAATCCCAGTAAGCAACCAGGTTTTCACGGCAGTCAGGTTCATCAGCAATGTATACATTAAATTCCTGTTCTGCATAACCTTCACTGTTTGTTGCACGAAGGACTACATGACCATTGGCAGATGCGGAAGCAGGGGTCCATGATATTTCCCCTGTAACCCCACCGATTGTCATACCATCAGGGTGCTCAAGCAGGGAGTATACCGGCAGCGGATTGCCGGAGGCATCTGCATCGTATGTATATTCCTGGCCGACAGTAGCATAAATTTTAGGTTCGGAAAGGAACACAGGTGCATTTCCGTCACAATAGCCTATCTGGTAAAGTCTTGCATTGTTGTAATGGGTTGTAATTTCACCGGCACTTAAAGCCCGGCTATAAATTGCAACTTCGTCCAATGATCCGTTAAAATGATAATTTGTTGGTGAACCATCATTGAAATCAGCCAATCTGATATCCGCAGAAGAGCTGAAGTTGCCTGTGTATGTAACACTGGTTGTAACAGGTGCTGCTGCATCGACATACAGAAGGTTCTGGTTCAGGGATCCGTTGTGTACAGCCACAACATGATGCCACTGTCCGTTATTGTATGAACCGGTTGTTGTACTACTTGCGGAAATACTGTTATTATCTCTCAACTCAAATGAGATCTTACCATCCGATAATCTCCCGATCCACCAATAAACATTGGATTGAGGTTGCCTGCCAATGAATACGTCAATGGTGCCTGTTCCCGTGAATTTTGCCCATAGTTCAATGGTAAAGCTGGCAGTTCCTGCCCAGTCAAAATCTGTATGATCATCAATTGTCAGGTAATTACTGGAACTCTTGGAAAACAATTGTGCTTTTCCACTAATTCCGGTAGTCTGAACGGGCGAAGTACCTGGTCCTGAAGCATCGTGACTTCCATAAAAATCAACATAATCAGGCCCGGTTGATTCCTGTAATTTCCAATAAGAGATCATGTTGCTTGGACATTGTGCCCAGACATTACTGAAGAAAATTGTTGAGAATGAGATCAGCAACAATGTAACTAGGTTGTGTTTTGTTATTTTCATAATAAGGTTATTTAATTTCACTTTGATTTACGTTAAACACTGTGTAATGTTACTTTCATTAAAAGATTGATCAAATTACAGAACAAATGTAGTTTATTTTACAGGTGCAGTTGATTTCATTTTGATAAACAAGGATAAATACATGATCAACAATATTATTTATTATTTTTTTGGCAAATGCATAAGGATTTTAGCATATTTGAATACAATGTGTTCAATTTAACAACTTACTAAATCAGGAGAAAAAACCTGATTGCTGATCCCGGTTTTTATGAATGCTTTTAATCACTAACTCTTTATATATAAATAGGATTTAAAGTTTTAGAAATTGAATAAATACTATTTTCTGACAGGCTTATAGTATAAATGACAAATAATCTGTAACAAACGGGCAATTTTGATTCTTAGTTGTTAAATCTAGCTATGGCTTTCTCTGCTATGGATTGCCCGATAGCCAATGAGGCTGTGGCGGCCGGAGACGGTGTGTTAAGCACATTGATAATAAATTTGTTCTCAACAAAAAGAAAATCATCCACCAGTCCGCCGTTTTTATCACAAGCCTGCGCTCTGACACCGGCTCCGCCGGAATCCAGGTCACTGATCCTGACTTCAGGAATGAGCCTTTGCAAAGCCCTGGTAAGGGCAAATTTATTATAAGAACGGTAGTATTCACCCAGTCCCATTTTCCAGTATTGCATCATGACTTTTCTGAAACCTTTCCAGCCCAGGGCGCCGGAAAATTCAGCCAGGTCGAAGTCTGTTTTTTTATAGCCTTCTCTTTTGAATGCCCATACTGCATTCGGACCGGCTTCGATTCCACCTTGTATCCTGCGCGTAAAATGAACGCCAAGGAAAGGGAAATTCGGATCAGGAACAGGATAGATCAGATTTTTCACCAGGTAAGATTTTGCTTTCTTCAACATTACGTATTCTCCCCTGAAAGGAATGATCCTGACATTCAATTGAGGATGATTCAGTTTAGCGATTTTATCGGAGAACAAGCCCGCTGTGTTAATGATCAGGGTAGTCTGGTAGTTACCGTTTTTCGTGATAATATCAGAACATTCCTTATTGGGGATAATATCTTTTACAAGTGTATCGGTAAAGATCTCACCACCAAGGCGTTCGGTAAATACTTCTGCATATTTCAGGGATACTTCCGAATAATCAACAATTCCCGTATAGGGCACCCAAAGGGCAGCGAGGCCTGTTGCATGAGGTTCGTATTCTTTAATGGCATCACCGGGCAACTTTTTAACCTTGTCAAGACCATTCTGTAACGCCCGTTCATACAAGTCATCCAGTCGCGGAAGTTCTTCTTTGAGTGTGGCAACGATAAGCTTGCCGCATAAGTCATAGCGAATATCTTCCTTATCACAGAAATCCAATAATTGGTTATAGCCGCTACGGCAATTAATGGCTTTCAGACTACCGGGTTTGTAATATACCCCGGCATGTATTACACCGCTATTGTTACCGGTCTGGTGTTTGGCTATTTTATCCTCTTTTTCAAGAATTGCCACCTTCAATTCAGGCGATATCTCTTTAATTCGTAAGGCAGTGGACAAACCTACAATGCCTCCGCCGATGATGATTATGTCATACTTCACTGGGTCAGGCATTTTTAATGTATTCCTTAGGTACAAGAGTGGTTTCAAAAAACGGATCGCTTTCCTGGCCGCGGACCACTTTAAAAAATCTGTCTCTGATGGAAGTAAGCAGCGGGCCGTTGGCATTCATCGGAAGGCCATCAATAGAAGCAATCGGCACCAGTTCGGCCAGTGTTCCGCAAATAGCCAATTCGTCAGCTATAAGCACTTCCGTGCGATCAATGGGTCTGCGGACAAAAGGTATTCCAAGTGATTTTGCCAGATTTTCAATAAAAGCAAGTGTAATGCTTTCAAGAGCACCTTCGGATGCAGGCGGTGTATAGACAACACCGTCCCTGACCATCAGTACACAGGAACCTGTTGCTTCAGCTACGCGACCCTGGTTATTCAGCAATATCATATCGGAGCAATTCCTTGGTTTGCCTTCCATGCGGGCCAGCCTGCCGACCTGATAGTTGGTTGAAGTTTTTATGCGTGCAGGCAATGCGGAATCGGTTGCCCGTTGCCAGGTACTGATCCCGATATCAATCGGGTCGGGCATTACTTTGTCCTGATGATAAGCTGTGATGATCAGATCAGCTTTTGTTCCTTCTCCCCAGTGACCTTCAACAACATATAATGAAGTTCTTGCCCACATGTCCCGTTCTTTTGATAACATTCTTCCCATCAATTGAAGAATAGCATCTTTGTATTCGTCATAAGTCCAGGGACACGGAATGTGTAAAAGCCTGGCCGATCGCAGCAGCCTGTTGTAATGCTTTTGCAAAAAGACAATTCCGAAATTGCCATGAATATCCCAGTAGCCTTTAATTCCTTCAAATACATTCAAACCCCGTGTGATCGCTTCGCATCCTATGTGCAGAACGGCATCATCCCAGGGAATTATTTTACCTCCCATATAGGCGTAATCAGGTCTTTGTAATTTGGTAGCCATTGTTTTATATTTTATAATGTAAATATTTTTGTGATTATTTTATTAATTGCTTTTCTTTCAGCATATCCGTTGCTTCAAGAATAATGCTGAGATCCAGTCCGGATAACATTGCAATATCTGTCAGGCTATGTTCGCCGTCAGAATAATTCAGCACCCAAAGAAATGCCAGTTGAAGAATTTTGCTGTCATTTCTTCCTCCTATGTTATCATATAATCCGCGCTTACCCAACCGGGGTTCTCCTTTCGGATACTGGTTTATGAATTTTCTGTCGGCTTCAATGTGCCTGATCACCTCGTGAAATACTGCCAGGGAATCATTGAGTGCTTTATCAGAGATAAGATCAAAATTATCCGCAGAAGTATGGTATTCCGGATATTCCCCAAAAGGAACACGTGTAAGGTTTCCAACCGGCAAATTATATCCGGGAGAACAAAATTGCCTTTCATCATATCCATAGGGAATAAAGTCAATGATTTTGTATTGAATATCCTGTAATGATAATACGTGTTCTACAATCCGGTCGATTCCGGCGTTTCCGATTCTTGAACGTTTGTATGTGAATATACTGTCTATTCCGAGCAAAGATGTTACAAGGCCGTATTTAATATGTTTAAGACCATTTTCATTCAGGGCCAGCCATGCAATGGCGCCAATGGTACCGGGAATGAACAGGAATCTGTATGAATAATGAGGCCTTGTTTTTGATAATGCACTGGCCAGATAAGTACATACGGCAATTCCCGAAAGATTGTCATTGCAAAGTGAAGGATGACAAATGTGGGTAGAGATCAATACTTCCTCTCTGGTTTTGCCTTTCAGATAGTACTCGGCGTAGGTCAGATTTCCGGTTGAAAGATCCGTATCGATAACTACATCATACAGATCATCATGGAGAGAAGTTAGTTGATCATGGCTGATACAAAATCCCCAGTTTTCAGCATAATAGGATGTACGGTAGGGAATCAGGGATGGTTTGTCCGGAATACTGAAGAGATGAGGCTTTAACTCGGCAAGGCTCATTTTTGCACGAATGGGTGTACTGTAATTCAGTACATGAAGATTTAGCTGTTTGAAATCAATTATTTTTTTTCCCGAGGAATCTTTGACATAAGCATCCCGTATGTTCCATTCCTTTGGGATTTCCCAATCAAGAACCTTCGTACCGGTTGGTACTTCATGGATTTTTAAAGGTATATGACGGTTTATAAGGTTCAGGGTCTCCCTGACTCCATTGCCCGTAATACTGCGGCAAATAGGATACAATTCCTTAATAAAATCGATCATATTTAAATCTCTTTTAGAAAATACTTAATTCAGGAATAAAGGTTACAAATTGGCCTCCCCATTCCTTTATATAATTGAGCTGTTCCCCGATTTCCTTCTTCAGGTTCCAGGGTAAAATGATTACATAATCGGGTTTATATTCTTTAATGCTGTCCAGGTCACGTACAAGGATATGACTGGCAGGCAAATATTTGTTTTGCTTATGAGGAGACAGATCCACAACAAATTGCACCAGATCATTTCCTTTTACGCCACAGTAATTTAACAGCGTATTTCCTTTGGCTGCAGCTCCGTATCCTATTACTTTTTTCCCTTCTTTTTTTGCTTTGATCAGAAAATCCCAGACCGTATACTTAATATTATCAACTTTATCCTGGAAATTGCTGTAATAGTCAGGAGTATTCATGCCCAATTCTCTTTCCCGCCGCAGAAGATCGGTGACATTCGGAGATATTTCTTTTGTTTTATCCTCTTTATGTTTAGCAAAAATACGCAGAGAGCCTCCGTGTGTAGGAAGTTCTTCTACGTCAAACATTTCCAAACCCTGGTGTTCGAAAATCCGTTTTACGGCAAAGAATGAGTAATACGAGAAATGTTCATGATAAATGGTGTCAAACTGATATTCTTCGACCAGTCGCATCAGGTGAGGAAATTCGAAGGTTACCACACCTCTGTCTTTCAGGGCAGTTTTGACTCCTTTTACAAAATTGTTAACATCCGGAACATGTGCCAGCACATTATTTCCCAGTATCAGGTCAGCTTTGATTCCTTTTTTTACCAGCTGGTCCCTGGCAAATTCGGCGCCAAAAAAATCAACGATCGTTTCAATTCCCTTTTCAATTGCTACTTGTGCAGTATTGGCAGTGGGATCAACTCCCAATACAGGAACGTTACGTTCTTTGAAATATTGAAGAAGGTATCCGTCATTGCTGGCAATTTCAAGCACAAGAGAGTTTTCATCATAATGAAATCTGTCAATCATCATCTCCACATATTTTTTTGCATGAGCAAGCCAACTTGTCGAAAAGGATGAAAAATAGGTGTATTCACTATCAAATATAGCTTCTGCTTTTTCCATCTCATCCACCTGGACGAGGTAACAATTGTGACAAACAAATATTTTTAACGGGAAAAAAACTTCCGGTTCATTCAATTGAGAAGGCTTTAACATGGCATTTGAAGGAGGACAATTGATCAAATCAACAAATACATGTTTTAATTCTGCGTTGCAATGTCTGCATTTCATAATTCGATTCCTTTAAAGTTATTATCAATCAATGGATAATTTTGATCTTTAGTTGTCATATTAATTGGCGGCAAGGGCCAATGAATTTTGAAACATGGATCATTATAGTTTAAACCTCTTTCGTTTTGAGGTGTATAATACCCGGAATGGTGATATATCATCTGGGAATTGTCTTCAAGGGTCTGGAAACCATGAGCAAATCCTTCAGGAACATAAATCATTTTCATGTTATCTTCCGAAAGAATCAGATCAAAATGTTTTAGAAATGTAGGCGAGTGTTTTCTAATATCAATGATAACATCGAATACTTTTCCTCTGATGCATCGAATCAGTTTGATTTCAGTATTTGGAGGTACCTGATAATGCATCCCGCGTAAAGTACCCCTGATAGATGTCATGGAATGATTAAACTGAACAAATTCTTTTGTATGATGGATCTGTTTAAATTCACGTTTGCAAAATGTTCTTGCAAAGAATCCTCTTTCATCAATGAAAGGTTCTAATTCAATAATATAAGCTCCTGATAAGGAAATTTCTATAAATTTCATCCGGACCCCCTTAAATGCTAATTTTTATTAAAATAAACATCAATCCTATATTCAAAAATGCATAAATTGAGAATTTTAATCAATCTCAAATTCATTTGTCAGGTTAAGAATCATGATTATTGTAAGATCAAATATAGTATTACCAGGAACTCTTATTTAAGCATTCTCAATGAATCATCAACAATTCCTTTTTGAGAAAGCTCATTCACGACAAATAATCTGATTAATCTTGATTGTCTGAAATTTTTATCTTTGAATTCAATTTTCTTCAGTCCTTCAATCAGATCATTGATTGTTTCCTGCAATTGATATTGAGGCTGATTATCAGGGGCAAGCCGTTTAAACAAATCAAAACTGACTTTATAAGATCTTTTGTCAGGCTGTGCGTCTTTATTCACAGATACTTTCACTGAAGGTAACAAAGTCTGTATGGCGTAAGCGAGTTCCTTTACCTGGTAATTCCATTCATTACTTCCTGTATTTACTATTAAAAAATTTCCTCCGATTTTGGGATCTCTTTCATTTGCCCAAATTATTGCTCTTCCCATATCTCTGACATTGATCAGAGGACGCCATGGAGTTCCGTCACTTAAAATCAGAATTTCACCTGAAGATAAAGCACCGGCGGCAAAGTCATTTAACACCAGATCAAGTCTGAGTCTGTCACTCATTCCACATGCTGTTGCAAATCGCAGACAAGTAATTTTGAAATTCTCATCAGCCAGGGGTTCAAGATCCTTTTCAGATTTGACTTTTGATTTTGCATAAGCAGTTAAAGGATTTAATTCGGAGGTTTCTATTCGGGAAGTGTTCTCAGAAAAACCGTATACACTGCAGCTTGAAGCGAAAACCATGTTCTTAACGCCCCGCTTTTTGGCTTTTTTGGCTATGTCAATTACAGCTTTGTAGTTAACATCATAGGTTGCCGATTCAAATTTATTGCCAATGGGATCGTTTGAAAGTGCAGCCAGCTGAATAACAGTGTCGACATCTTCAAGGAGTTCTTCAGGAAAGTTCCTTACGTCACCGAAAATCTGCTGATCGATAAATACTTCCGGTGCGGTCAGTTCATTTGTTAACTGACTTGAAAAGTAACCAATGTCATAGCCGACAAGGATTGCATTGGGATATGATTTGCGTAAGAGCTTTACCAGCTCGGAACCAACATAACCTAAATTACCAGTTATTAAGATTTTCATACAGGTTTTTATTATAGTAAATTTCTAATTATCAGACCAAATTTTCCATGGAGGATTCCCGTTGTTCCACATATCTTCAAGAACGTTCTTATCTCTCAGGGTATCCATGGGCATCCAGAAATCATCGTGCTTGTATGCAGCCAGTTTTCCTTCTTTTGATAACTTTTCAAGAGGTGTTTTTTCAAAAACAGTTGTATCTCCTTCAATATAATTAAAAATATCAGGTTCCAGTACAAAAAAACCACCGTTGATCCATGCTGAATTCTCATCCTTTGGCTTTTCACGAAAGTTGGATATTTTGCTCTGATCACCGCTTAATGAGAACGTACCGAATCTTCCCGGTTCCTGAACGGCCATTAAAGTAGCAACGACGTCCTGTTCTTTATGGAATTTAATGGTTTCGTTAATATCAACATTGCTTACTCCATCTCCATAGGTCATACAAAACGTTTCGTTACCAAGATATTCCTTTACCCTTTTCAACCTTCCGCCGGTCATGGAGTGAGTACCCGTATCGACCAGGGTAACCTTCCAGTTTTCCGACTGGTTATTAAGGATGGACATGGTATTGTATTTGAGATCGAAAGTGACATCGGACTGATGAAGGAAATAGTTGGCAAAATATTCTTTGATAATATACCCTTTATAGCCCAGACAAATAATAAACTCATTGATGTTGTAATGGGAGTAGATCTTCATGATATGCCATAAGATCGGTCTGTCACCAACTTCGACCATAGGTTTTGGTCGGACACCACTTTCTTCGCTTATTCTTGTGCCGTAACCACCGGCCAGTATTACTGCTTTCATGAGTTGACAGAATATTAAGTCCTGTATTATCAGATTAATTTGCGATCAAAACTACATAAATGTCATTCATTATTTAAATTTAGAAACTTAATTTTTATAAATGTCTTATTTCATTAGATGAATAGAACCACTCATATAGTTAAGGAATATTTTAACTGTTTAATTGATGAGTTGAGATGTTTAGAGTTGGGTAATGGTTGCCGGGTACTTGTCGCTGGCTTTGCCCGCCGTAGTCTTGACGAAGGTGAGTTCTTGTTACTTGTTTAACTATTGAATCGTTTAACTGTGTAATCGTGTAATTGTTAAACTGATACATTGATAGATGTCTTTGCCTAAAATGGAACTTGCGACTTACGACTTGAGACTTGAAACTGAAAAATCCACAACCGATCCCGATTTTATCGGGAGAACTCAGCCAAGCCTGACCTGACTGCCAGCCACAGGCTGGTAAACCGTCAGGCAGGCGGCTGGCAGGGAGACTAATCCATAATCCGCAATCCGCAATCCGCAATTCGCAATCCGCAATTCGCAATCCGCAATCCGAAATGCAACACAATCACCAGATATTTCTGAATATCCTGAAATAATTATATCGGATTAACCTGAATAACATTCAGAAGTTATTTCACTCCATGCAACAGTTTATTGATCTGTTTTGACAGGATAAGCAACAGAAGACCGATACCTACAGTGACCAATCCGGTTTTTGTAAATACATCAAGATAGATCGCATAGGTTTCGGATGCCGGAGGTATAATATCTCCAACTTGTCCGGCACCGGTAAACCTGGCCAGCACGGCGGCAAGATAATTTGCTGCAGCCCAGGATAAAAACCATGCCCCCATCAGGGTACCGGCCATATTTTTTGGCGCCAGCTTGGTGACCATTGATAAGCCGATAGGTGAAATGAATAATTCACCGGTTGTGTGTAGCAGGTATAAAAGTACAAGTGTTATAAGCGGCATCATGAAATCCTTAGCAAACAAGGCACCGAGCCGAACCATCAGAAAACCCAAACCCAGCTGGATAATGGCAAATCCAAATTTCATGGGGATGCTCGGGTTCCGTTTTATCTTATCCAGCCAGATCCACATAACTGAAAAGATCGACCCGAAAACAAGAATATAGAATGGATTAAAAAACTGGGTGGTGGGAGCACCCATTTCCCAGCCTCCTATCATCCGGTTAACATTTCTGGAGGCAAATATGGTAAGGGATGTACCTGCCTGTTCAAAACAACTCCAGAAGACCACATTAAACAATAGCAGGATAACAAAACCGATCATCCTGTGCAATAGAATTTTACCCCCTTTTATTCCGGCCGACATTAAAGTATAAACAACAAAAACGGCTGTGGCAATCAATAAATACATGACAATATCATTGAAACGTACTAACAGATAAACGGCAGGTACAGCAGCTATCAGACCTAGTATTACCAGGTGTAACTGAGTAAGGGGGCCAACCATTTTGCGATGCAATTTTTCGGGATTTGGTGGCGTGATCTTGTCAGCAAAGGATCTGTTTCCGAATCCAAAGATCAATGAACCTGCCAACATTCCCAAACCGGCGAGAGCAAAGCCATATTGATAGCCCAGTTTCACACCTACTTCGGCAACAACCGTTGTGGCAAGCAGGGCGCCAATATTTATTCCAATATAGAAAATGGTAAAGCCGGAATCACGGCGATTATCATTTTCCTTATATAATTTACCGACAATCGTAGAAACATTGGCTTTAAATAATCCGTTTCCAACGATCAAAGATCCCATTCCGAGGTATAGCAAGTGTTCTCCGCCACCAACGATTAAAAATTCACCAATCGACATCAGGATACTTCCAAAAATTACAGCATATTTATACCCCAGTATTTTATCTGCAATTCGGCCTCCTATTACAGGTGCGGCATAAATAAGGGCAGTATATGCTCCATATATCAAATAGGATTCTTCTTCCTTTTTTGCAATAATATGAATCAGGTACAAAACCAGCAGCCCGCGCATACCATAATAGCAGAATCGTTCCCACATTTCTGAGAAGAAAAGTACCGCTAAACCTTTGGGGTGTTTTGGAAATAAAGTCATATGTGTATGTTTTAGATGATATTCAGTCCTGGACAAGCAATGTTTTGTTTATTTAGAACAAAACAAATATAGACGAATTTTTAAATTCCTATCCTGAAAAATTCAAATGACCGGTTAAATTTGTGTAACTGGATCATATTAAGTGTAAATTCGTTGAATCAATGCATGTAGCATATGAAATTTTTCCCTGTAGATAAAATACGTGAAGCGGATGCATTTACCATTGCAAACGAACCCATTGCATCCATAGATCTCATGGAAAGAGCTGCGGGTCAGCTGGCAGGATGGATTGCATCGAAATATACAACTGAGTCCTGCTATCGGATCTTTGCAGGTCCGGGGAACAATGGAGGCGATGCCTGGGCGCTGGCAAGATTGCTTTGGCATAAAGGATACAAACATATTTCTTTCTTTTTACTGGATACCGGCAGATCATTATCTTCTGACTCGGAAATAAACAGGACCAGACTCGAAAAGGAAACAGATATCCCGGTTCATGCAATATGCAATAGAAAGGATTTTCCTGAAATAGAAGCCACTGATATTCTATTGGATGGACTCTTTGGTTCAGGTTTGTCCAGATCACCGGATGGTCTGGCTTCCGAATTGATACAATATATTAACAAAAGACAAAAACTGGCCCTGATAGCTATTGATGTTCCCAGTGGCTTGTTTTGTGAAGACAATTCCGGAAACAGGAATGAGAGTATAATTCAGGCCACATATACCCTTACATTTCAATTTCCCAAATTGTCTTTCTTTTTTCCTGAAAATGCAAACTTTGCCGGAGAATGGGTTGTTTTGCCTATCGGACTGCACCCGGAATTTATCGCAAAAGAGAATACGATCTACAATTATATGGTTGAAAGCGATGCAACCGGTTTATTGCAACCCAGGGACAAGTTCTCCCATAAAGGAACGTATGGTCATGCTTTGCTTATTGCAGGCAGCTATGGGATGATGGGAGCTGCTGTTTTGTCTGCGCGGGCAGCCCTTAGATCGGGACCTGGTCTGCTCACGGTACATACTCCAAGAAGAGGAGTAGAGATACTACAAACTACTGTACCTGAAGCTCTCTTAAGTATTGATGAATCGGATATCCTGTTTACAGGAAATACTCTTCCGGAAAAATATTCATGCGTAGCTATAGGTCCCGGTATAAATCAGAAAACAAATACCAGGAAAGCCTTGCCTGGTTTATTAAATGACATACAAGTTCCCCTTATAATAGATGCTGATGGTTTGAATATTCTTGCTTCTTTGGAAAACTGGCCGGAATTGTTGCCAGAAAACACAATTCTTACTCCTCACCCGAAAGAATTTGAGCGACTGTTCGGTAAGTTTAAAAATAGCTTTTCCAGAATGCAGTTTCAACGTACATTCTCAATGGACCATCAATGTGTGATCGTGTTGAAGGGTGCCAATACATGCATTACCATGCCATCCGGTGAAATATGGTTTAATACTACCGGCAACCCCGGAATGGCTACAGGAGGGAGTGGAGATGTACTGACAGGTATTCTTCTCGGATTGCTGGCACAAGGTTATTCAATCAGCAATGCAGCTATATTGGGAACTTATATTCATGGAATGGCCGGTGATATCTCTGCTGAATGTTGCGGACAACATGGTTTAATTGCTTCAGATATTGTTGACAATATCGGATCTGCCTTTTACGTATTAGAAAAAAACAGAAGATGAAAAATAAAACGGGTGTACTTATTTTGTTGATATTATTTGCTTGTTCTCCTGTAAGCAAGATCAATGTTACGAACATACAGGACCTGGAATCATACCAGGAAAACAGCATAATTTATTCTATTCCTCGTACTCGCCTGGTTCTGACGGTAACAGCTGTGAGACATTATACGGTGCCAGGACCCTATAACAAATATGCGGAAAAATATATTGGAATTGAAAATGCACCCTCGGTTTCCGAAGTAAAATGGGAGCTGAATACGGTTGCACTTTCTTCCTGCCAGCAACCTGATCCGGATTATTGTTTTTCTGTTCAATCGGACGATCCTGAACTGGTATTGCAGAAGTTTATGATGCTTACCGGGGAAGGAATGATCCTGAAACCCGATGAAAACAATCCCTTTGTACAGTTTGAGGGAATTTTGGATGAGGGACCCGAACCAATCCATTTCAAAGATCTTTCAGTTAAGAGAAACCTGATTGAACCGGGAAGCAGTGCAAAATCTGCCGGGAAGAAAACAACTGTCGATCTTGCGGTTACCGGACAAAACAGGGATATCAAATCAATTGAGCAAAAGGCACAAGAAGCAGCCAATTTTATTATTAAAATCCGCAAAAGAAGATTTAAATTGCTGGCTGGACAGTATGAAGTTTTTCCCGAAGGGAAAGCCCTGGAAATAAGTATTCAGGAATTGAATCACCTTGAGGAAGAATACATTTCCTTGTTTGCAGGCAAAACATACTCAGATACGATCACAAGATCTTTTTACTATATACCTCAGGTCAATCAGGAACCGGAACGATATGTTTTTTTCCGGTTTTCAGATGAGACGGGCTTTCATGATGCTTTGGGATCTGTCGGAAAACCATTGGTACTGGAACTAAGGAATATGCATTTTACGCAGGTTTTACAAAATTTGCATTTCCCCTTGAGCGGACCAACTTATGAAAATGTCTTATTTTACAGGATACCTGACATGGCTTCAGTAAAAGTCTTTTACAGCAGCAATACTATCCTTGAGGCGGAAATTAAAATATTTCAATATGGATCCGTTGTTCCATGGAGTATTGTGGGAAAGTGAAGGAGCAGTTCTGAGTTCAGAGTTTTGAGTTTAACTGGTAAATCGTGAACAGTGAACGGTGATCTGTGATTAGTGATTGGTGGATGGTGATCTGTGAACAGTGATCAGTTTAGAGTTTTGAGTCGGAAGTGGGAAGTTGATGAGTTGGTGAGTTGATATGTTTAGAAGTTGAGAAGTTTAGAGGGTTGTTAGGCTTCTGGTTACCTAATCAATTGGCCTGGTCAGTTTTCCCGTTTTGGGTAAGGCTTTTGCCGGGAGCGAAGGATTGTTGAGCAATCTTGTTTGAGTGACCAAAGGGAACGAGTTTGATTGCGCAGAGATGGCAAAAGCATTGGGACCCAAAGGAAAAACTGACATAGCCTTGATTTTTTGTTTCCTTTTGTATCAGGACAAAAGGAAGTGCCTGTCCGGCATAAGGACATAAAAAACGTTCCGTTGGGGAACGGAACAAAACAACGGCATGTGAGTTGGAGTGGAGAAAAACTTGTGACTAGAAATTTGAGACTTGCGACTGAAAAATCCACAATCCGAAATCCGCTCTCTTCATTTAGTTTGCTATAGGCGATACGTAGCCTGCTTTCCAGTCTTCCCATGATTCGGTTTTAAAATGATTTCCTCCGATAAACTTAATGATCTCATCAAATGGTTTTGCATGTACGTATCCTTTTTGTACATGGATAATTCGTATTTGTTCGTCCAGAAATACCACCGAAGGATAGCTTAATTGTCCGTTAAGAAGAGCAGCAGCCAGTTCATGAAATCCTCTGGATCCCTGGGCAACAAATTTGTATGTTTTTTCATTGAAAGTAATATCTTCTTTTTGCTCTGCATTGAATTTTACAGGGTAGTATCGGGTATTCATGTATTCTGCAACTGTTTTATTGGAAAATGTATTTTTATCCATCACCTTACAGTAACCGCACCAGTCGGTATACACATCCACAATAATTTTTCTGGGTTCTTTTTTATTCATTTCCACTGCTTCTTCAAATGTAAACCAGTTCACTACCTGAGCATTCACGGATAAGGTCATATACAGTAAAGCGATGAGGATCATTTTGTTCATTCCGGATTCTTATTAATTCTTCTTGGAGGAACGCAAAATAACAAATTTTTGTTTCAAATTTCCGTTAAAGTTCTGTTAAAGAAAATAAAATAATTAACTTAAAGAGAAAAAACAAAAAAACATGAGAATATCAGAGCTATCACCAAAAATAGTTTGGAAACATTTTTATGATTTAACACAAATTCCACGCCCAAGCGGTTATGAAAAAGAAGTAACGGATTTTCTGGTTCAATTTGCAAAAAATAACGAACTGGAATATCAGAAAGATAAAGCAGGAAATGTGTTGATAAGGAAAAAAGCTGTCGCTGGAAGAGAGACAAGCAGAAAAGTGATCCTGCAATCGCATGTGGATATGGTTCCGCAGAAAAACAGTGACAAGGAACACGATTTTACCAAAGATGCAATTGAAACTATTATAGAAGGCGACTGGGTAAAGGCAAATAACACTACTCTGGGGGCTGACAACGGAGTTGGTGTTGCAGCAAGTCTGGCGGTTCTGGAATCGAATGATATTCAACATGGGCCTCTGGAGGTTCTCTTCACAGTAAGTGAGGAAACAGGAATGGACGGAGCATTTGGCTTGGAACCGGATTTTTTGCAGGGTGACACACTGATCAATCTTGATTCGGAAGAAGAGGGGGAATTGTTTGTAGGTTGTGCCGGTGGTGTTGATGCCAACATATACTGGCAATACAGGGTGGAACCGGCAAGTGGCGGCATTACTTATCAGATTGTTATCAAAGGACTAAAGGGAGGACATTCCGGACTGGATATTCATTTGGGAAGAGGGAATGCAAATAAAATATTATCACAACTGTTGCTGGATCTTAAGAAAGAATGCGATATCAGGATATCAGCTTTTGATGGAGGCAATATGCGAAATGCAATTCCCCGTGAAGCCAGTGCTGTTGTTATGGTAAGAGATTGCAACGTAGACAAGTTAAAAACTGCATTTGAAGAAAAAACAGAAACATGTATAAGCAGGTTTAAAAGTACAGAACCGGATTTGACAATAACATTAACTGAACATGATACTGTTGTTTCAGTGATGTCATCATATGATTTTAACAAGACCATGGAAGCCATAAATACCTGTCCGGATGGTACGATCAACATGTCTGATTTTATGCCGGGAGTTGTTCAGACTTCGACAAATTTGTCCGTGGTGAAAATTGGAGAGGGGAAATGTGAAGCCCAGTTGCTGTTAAGGAGTTCCGACGATATTGAAAAAAAGTACCTTGGAAGAGAAATAAAGAACCATTTTAAAATGGTTGATGCAAAGACTGAGTTTCTGGGTGATTATCCAGGCTGGCAACCTGATACAAATTCTGACATATTAGATATTGCAAAAAATACCTATTCAAAATTGTATCATAAAGAGCCTGTTGTGAAAGTAATACATGCAGGCCTGGAATGCGGGATTATTGGTGGAAAATATGCGAATCTGGATATGATATCCATTGGTCCTACAATCAAGCATCCTCATTCACCCGATGAGAAGGTACATATTGGGTCGGTAGAGAAATTCTGGGATTTTCTGAAAGGGCTTTTGGAAGCTGTTTGACAAAATTCTAATTTGCTTTTTTCTCGCGATACAAAGAGGGATCAACAACAAAGGCCATATTTTTCGTGTTCAATTTAAGACCAAGGAACTGCTTAACTTTTTCTGCTGTTTCTGATGGCTTATCTATCGTATCTTTATAGTTTACAAATAGTACTGCTGCATTGTGGTTGTTCTTTAACCATTCATTGGCACGCATGATCTCGTTCTTAAATGCAATTTCCAGTCTTGCAGGGTATACGTTTTCCTTTCGTTTTTTCTTCCTTACCAGCATTTGGTGCTGTGATTGAACAACTTCACTGAGTTCCCGCAGCATGAAAATAATTTTGTAATTGTATTTTCCCGGCAAATGATACAACAAATGGGAAATTATTTTTACTGCTTTACCTGATGCATCACTCAGCCATTTTTTATCCTTTCGGATGGTTTTTACTTTCTCATGTTCATAATACCCTTTTGGATTGCTTTCATCGGCTGAACGTTTGTTATCTGTAAAGATTGGAACACCTCCGGCATCAAGCATTTGCATCATGAGTGATGTTCCGGAACGAGGCAGGCCGGAGACAATGATTACCGGGTCTTTAAAATCAGCCTTCCTGGATTGCAGATCAGACAATTCAAATAGTGCATCTGCTTCCTCCTGATCGCCTTCAAATACATTTTTCCTCATAAAATATTCTTTGTGTTTTTCAGCTTTTTCGGGTTTGCTCAGCTTATTAGAATACAGATCGATCAATTTGTTTCTGACACTACCGAATGTTGGTATTATTTTCAGACAGACTTCAAATGCATTGGCTGCATTTTCATAGTCCTTCAAACCGAATAAAGCTTCACCAAGCTGATAATGCGCCATGGGATGATAATACCTGAGTCCAACAGCATCGAGAGCCGCATTGGCAGCAGCTTCATAATTCTTTTCAGCATTATAAATCAATGCCAGTCCGTTGTGTGCTGATGCATTTTCAGGATTGAATTGAAGGATTGTTTTGTAACATTCTTCAGCTTTTTTAAACCTGCCAAGTTTAAAATAAAGATTGGCAAGTTTTCTATTCATTGATAAAGGAATGACTGCATCTTTAAATTTTTCTTCAACTTCCTGAACAATCGCTTCAGGTTTTTCTTTTATTATACGGATATCGAAAATTGAAAGATTTGCCTGGCCAACATTGTTTTGGAGTGTGACCTGCCTGCGAATCAGCCTCTGCATTTCTTTTTCAAGCTTTTGTTTTTCCTTTGGATTTTTTTCAATCTTTTTATCGTATTCTTTTTTTATTTCATGAACATCACGGGCATTATCCATTGCGGTTTTTATGAATTCCTTCAGCAGTTTTTCTGCTTCTTTATAAGCCCCTGTTTCAGTATAACATTTGGCTAATCTGAGTGCATATCTTCCCTGATCCTTTTCTTTTTCATACAGGTCTTTAAGCAGTTGAATGGCCTCTTTCAACCTGTAGTTGCTGATATAAACACGTGCAAGATTGTAATTTGTCTCTGTTTCAGCTTTTTCAGCTGCTTTTTGCCTGTCTTCTCCGGGATCTTCAACATAACCCAGGTCAATTAATTGCTGAAGTGCCTGTCTGGCTTCCAATGGATCCTGCCTCACATTGAGCGGGTGCATACCATCTTTTCCTTTTACATCATCCCAGGAAGGAATTGTATTGATGTTAACTTCCTCCTGAAATGCCTGAAGAATAGGTATTCCATCCATATCTTTACCAACAGGTAAACCGAACAACGTCAGAATTGTAGGAGTAATATTTAGAAGTGATGCCCCGTGAATGAGTTCATCTTTCTTGATACCCGGGCCACTGATACATATTACACCATGCTCCCGGTGATGCTCAGCGGGGCCGGCGGGTTCATCGGGGATATAAGTTGTACGAAGATGATCGGAATGAAAACCATGGTCAGACACCAGTATGGTCGTAGCATCATCTCCGGCAAGTTTGATAAGGGTTTCAAGCATCATATCATGAAACCGGTAAGCTGAAGTTACTACATGCTGATAGAAATTGAAATCCTCTTCGGGAATATTGCTCAACCTTGGCGGATGGTATTTCATAAATCCATGACAGAAATGATCAATGGTGTCGAGGTAAACAGCCAGAAAATCCCAGGGTTGGGTATCAAGTATCCATGTGGCGGCAGCATGCAGGGTGGCTGCTTCGGCAATGCTTTTTGCAATGATTCGCAGCCGTGGATCCTTCTCCTGATCAATTTTTGCAGCATCAGGAACAAAAGGCAGCAAATGCTGATCGGTGAGTTCCTGGGGATGGACGCGTAACTCGGCAAAGAACTCTTCGAGTACTTTCGGATGAACAGATCCGGGCGACAAGGGCCAGGGTTGCCTGAGCCTGTTCTTTGCATGCTGGAAATGGTTGGAGAGCATGATCCCGTTAATGGGTTCAACCGGATTGGATGGCCACCAGCCAAGAACATGGGTTTTATAATTGTTCTGGGAGAGAATGTTCCATATTGCTTTGGTTTTCCTGGAATGAGAACTGATCGGACGCATACCCATGCCTTCCGGATCGGGTTCCGTAAAACCTAGAATACCGTGTTTGTCGGCATATTTCCCGGTTGCGATACTTGTCCAGAGCATGGGCGAGAAAGGAGGTTCGAGCGTAGTTATGTTTCCCATCACTCCACCGTTCACGAGTTTTTCCATAGCCGGCATATGCCCGGCATCGATCAGGGGATTGATTATTTTCCAGTCGGCAGCATCCCAGCCGATCAAAAGAACCTTTTTTGCAATTTTCTTCATCATGTAAGTCAGTATACAAAACGTTTAATTACTATCTTTTAGCGGGAAATTGCCTTTTCTCCTGTTTCCCGGGCCCTGATTGTTTCTGTTGTTTATTGTTACCTGGTTCAATTGCCAGGCATCTTCAGGTTTGTAAAAAACAAACTGGATCCGTTGAGGAGCAGATGAGTATTTAATGAAATATGAAAATACAATATACGATGGGGAAACCTCCTTTTTTTCTATCAATTCATAACCACAATACCTGCCGTAGGCATCTCTGAAATTTTCAAGTCTGCTTATAGTTTGCGACAAATAGGAAGTATCATTGTCAAGTCTTTGATTTGCAGGAAGTACATACATTGCATCCTCATACCGTTCCTGTGCAATGTATTTAAAAAAGGAATCAATATATTCTTCAGGGGAGTTTTGTGAGTAACAAAAACAGGTTGAAGTAAATAGTATTGCCAGGTGAATTATGATAGTTCTCATAGTAGTAGAGTATTATAGGATTAATGAAATAATTTAAAAAAATTTAATTCTGATTTTGTGGTTTGGGCTTTCTTCGTACCAGTTTTTTCCCTTTAGTGAATTTATAATACACTTTTGTATGGCCTGTTTTTTTCCTGTGCATTACAAGTCCTTTATAACCTGTAGCCAGAAGTCCGAGGAAACCACTTTCGGGGATATCAATTTTTTTCCCTTTTTCATCGATAAAATCTGCATTCAGATTATATAACTGATCGATAAATTTTTCTGAGATAGTATTTGTCGGCTTTTTTTTTGAAGCAGGAGATTTGTTCATAATTTGCTGGTATTGAAAAAAATGCCGGCTGAGCCGGCATTGATTGCGGATTGTTATAATTAATTCTTGACAAATTTTCGGGAGACAAATTGTTTTTCATCCGTGTATATCCTGATCGT
>JAFGQO010000060.1 GCA_016935615.1 Bacteroidales bacterium | reverse complement strand
GTTATTCACTAAGAATAAATGGTATTGAAAAAGGAATTAATGACAATGCCAAAAAGAGAGCCATCGTATTTCACGGAGCAAAGTATGTAAGTCAGGAATATATAGATGCTTTCGGAAGAATTGGCAGAAGTTATGGTTGTCCGGCGCTGCCAGTTGAAAAGAACAATAAAATAATAGATTTAATCAAAGAGAAATCCTGCATTTTTATATACCATCCAACAAACTTATATTCCAGTTCTTCCGAACTTATTATACCTGATTAGTCAGTTTAACCAGTTCTTCAATCTCCTTTGTGTCTCGTGAGTAAATATCAGGATGAAAGTATATATTCCCTGCAGTATCGGCAGTACAAGTAAAATATCGTATATAAATTGAGATGGGTTCATCAAGCATGATATCATAAAGTTCTTTTGTTCCGATAATTTCATTGATATCAGGAACCTGTTCCGATTTCATGTTGGATGCGAGGATCATCTGAGCAAGTTTCTTTGGATTTTGAACGCGGATACAACCATGTGAATATGCTCTTACAGCTTTATTAAAAAGTGTTTTTGCTTGTGTATCGTGCAAATAAACACTGTATTTGTTAGGAAAAAGGAATTTTAAATCACCAAGAGCATTTTTCCAGTTATTATTCTGACGAATCCAGTAGTTAAATTCACCCTGACTAACAGAAGACCAATCAATAGAAGAAGGATTTACAGGATTCTCAGCATTGTCAATAATGGAAAATCCGTTTCTTTGCAAATACGTTGAATCTCTTCTTAACTTTGGAATAATTTCATTATATGCAATGCTTTTCGGTACTGTCCAGTATGGATTTGCCACAATTCTGTTTATCTCACTGGTTAACATAGGAGTTGGCGTATGACGTTTGCCCACAATGATATTAAATTGTGTGTTTTTCCCCTCATTGTCGTAATAATGAAGACGAAATTCCGGAATATTTACAAGAATAGAATTCCTGTCTTTTAATTCATCTTTTCTCAATCTGTCAAGATTAAGAGATACCTGATAGAATTTATTTTTTGTGCTGACGCTAAGAGCTTTTAGAGTTGCCCGATCAATGGATCCCGTTTCTTCCAGGCAATATGATTTTTGAAAATTTCGTATTGCCCCGGATACAGCATTTGAATCGTTAATGAGTTTACTTTCTAAATACCCCTGTGACACCAATCGACACAACACAAGGCTATCATTATTCAGAAATTGTTCGACAGTATACTGCATAGTATCTCTTTCTGCTATTGTTAAATATTTTTCCAAAGCCCTTTGCAGTTTACTATATTCAGGATTTTTTGGCTGAACACCGAGAATTCCTTCCCGGACATTTTTATTCCCGAGATAACGATTGAGAACAGAAGGTAACGTATTCAAAAAATTCAGATATACCTGCGATGTATCATAATTTCCAAGACCTGTAGCCAAATGAATCATAAATCTCATGGCAGCTATAGTTGCAGTTCTTTCAAGCATCACTCTTGCATCAAGTCTTTCTTCATCAACTGATGAATTGAGCATTTCATTATAATATGATGTCAATGACTCTGTCATGTAGAAAGAAGAAAACAAACCATAATTTTCAGCTGATTCAATAAGAGTAATCAGATCATCATAAGTATCAATTGTTTCATAATTCAACGTCCAAGCAGGTTGATATTGTCTTTCTGAATAAAACCAGAATACTAACCTTTTCTCAAGGTTCTGTTCATAAGAATAAGCTTCCGTATTTTTAATGTTCAGTAAAATACCATGTCTGAAGTCGGAACTGAAAAACTCAATAGATGCATTCCCTATTTTAGGGTTTTCCCTTTCGTAACCTGCAAGAAAAAATAATAATACCAGCAAAAGGGAATATTTTACAAATAAAAACAAATAGTTAAAGTAGTTTGTTAGGGAAGAAAACCATACTTTTCCTGACATCTCCATGCTAACCGATTCCGATATTTTTTTTCTCATGATGGTTTGCTTTGTTACCATCATATACGATCATAATCATAAAACAACCGGCACATTTACATTAAGCAAAGATGTTCTTTGATAAAAGGATGCGTTTCAGAGATAAAGAAAAAAATGGATTTGTAAACTGCTGATAATAAAATACTTGACTTAAAATATCTGGGTCTGTTAAAAGAAGAAGAAAAGGAAAAATATGTAAGATAAGAGTTAAAATGCTTTGTTTAAATCACTTAACTTTTTCCAAAGCTCGGCAAGTTCATTTGGGTTCACTTCCTCAATGATAATTCGGTTTTTCTTTTCCGTTTTTAAATTATGTTTTTGCTTTATTGTTTTCAACCCTTTGTTTTTTAACTATTTAAGACAAATGTAATCATTGTATTTAAATAAATCAATGCGAATTACATGAAATTCATTAAAAAAAGTATAAATACATTAGTTCGATACATAAAATCCAAGTTGACGACTTGAATATAAAATCTTTTTCCCTGTAGAGTTCCAGGCCCAAACTCCCCAGTAGTACTTCGCTTCCTGAAGTGGAGTTACGTTATCAGATATCTCTCCATGAATAACGTTTTTTCCTTCAATAAATTGTACATATCCTTCTTTTCCAAAAGCCATGCCAGAATGCCACTCCCATACAATATCATCAACATTCATTATTTGATCATTTTCCACAATAATGGGTGATGTAAAAATTGCAACTGTAATTATCTTAAGACCGATACTATCCCAGGCAAAAGAAGGTTTATTATTCAACGTATCAGGGTAGGCAGCCTGATAACTTGTATCTCCCCGTACCTGAAACAGATTTCCTTCATTATCATAATATTGGTATCCTGGTATTTTTATCTGATAGCTATCTGAAAAAATCAATTCTTCATTTTGCAATACCTCTTCTTCTTCTGTGCAACTAAGCAGCAAGAGAAATAAAACAAATGGTATACCTATGTATTTTGAAATGGGGATGTTCATGGTTGCTAAAAAACAATTTGGATTCCTAAATTAAAGTGAAATTTGACAAAATGCTCTGATACACTGTAGCGAGAAGCATTTCCATAGGGATTAAATTCATAATGTGTGACGTATCTGTCGTACTCGGCATATCGAAATTCAAAGCTTAGGGCTTTATTAATATCCAGGAAATATCTTGTTCCTATAAAAGGTTGCAACACAAATTGAGGGTCGTTCAATTGAATGGAAAATGTACAACCGGTATATGTGGAGAACCTCCTTCTGTCAGGACTAAGAATCCAAAACAAAACAGAAGGACCGACAAACCCCGTAATATAAGAACTATCCGAAGCAGCAGGCTCAAGACCAGGCAATGTCGGATAGGATACACTTATGGTTGAAACATACATGTTCGCATTCACACCCCAGGCAATTCGTTTCAAATTTGCTTTGTTCAGAGCCCTGTAATAAGATATATCAACAAACCAATCATGATCTGAAGTCGTAAAAGGAAAAGCAAGTTTAAGATTCAGGTTATTTGAAGGCATTTCCGGCAATTTTGATGTATACTTCATTTTGATTTGCATGACCTCACCGTTGTATTCATTAACAATCATTCCGGCATGAAGTGGTTTCATTCCCTTACTGGTAAAAATCATTTTAATGCTGTCAGTAGTGGCATTCGCTGTTAGCTCCTTTTTAAACA
Source organism: Bacteroidales bacterium (assembly GCA_016935615.1). Classification (GTDB taxonomy): domain Bacteria; phylum Bacteroidota; class Bacteroidia; order Bacteroidales; family UBA10428; genus UBA10428. The sequence continues at coordinate 628 of JAFGQO010000060.1, read as the reverse complement.
TGCCATCAAATAAGCAATTCCAATACCCTTCCTGGTCATAAAAGCATCCAAGTGTTTGAACATGGTAAGTTTTCTTTTCACTGATTATTTCAACATCTGCGCCTTCAATGGGTACATTTCCGGCAAATACTCTTCCCCGCAACAGGATCTTATGCCTGGGAACCATAATCATATTTAAAGGTACCGGCTTATTCAATGCAGTAACAAATGATGTATCATACGGATGAAAATCCGGATGAAGGATACTAATATCTATTAATTGTTCTTTATCTGAAAGCGGGATTGGCAAATAAAACAAACCATTGTTTGTTCTGACACTGTCCGGATATTGATTTTCAATATGAATGCAAATCATAGCATCATCGACAATTTCATGAAAGATGCTGCTAACCTGTCCTCCAATTAATATTTCCTGAAGATTCGTTCCTTGCGATAAAATATACTCTTGAATCTGATCCAGGGTTAATGGTTGAGCATTCTGAATTGTATCTTTCCTATCAAAACCCAAATCAACCATATTTTCATTAACCTGACAAAATCCAATACCTGTAAGAAATAGTAAAACTATCGTTTGACTATAGAATTTTACCATAAATCGTTAAAAATGGATTTTTATAAATATACCTAT